>JBIIBI010000045.1:0-6972 GCA_044239485.1 Microbacteriaceae bacterium
TTGAACCGCGAAGACGAAACCGCCCCGTGCGCTTCCGTCGAGTTTCGTCAGCACCAGACCCGTGACTCCGGCCTGTTCGAGAAACGCTTCTGCTTGATTGAGACCGTTCTGACCCGTCGTCGCATCGAGAACGAGAAGTACTTCGGCGATCGGAACGCTCTTCTCGACCACTCGCTTGATCTTGGCGAGTTCGTCCATCAGTCCCGACTTGTTGTGCAGTCGGCCTGCGGTGTCGATGATCACAATCTCGTGACCGTCCGCGACCGCACGTTCCACGGTCTGAAAAGCGACCGCAGCCGGGTCTTGACCGTCCTGTTGCGGCTTGACAATGTCGACGCCGGCGCGCTCGGCCCACGTGGCCAACTGGTCGACGGCCGCGGCGCGGAACGTGTCCGCCGCCCCGACGAGGACGCGCTTGCCGCGCGCCCTGATGAACTTCGCAAACTTGCCGATGGTCGTTGTCTTGCCGACACCGTTGACGCCGACGACGAGCACGACAGCGGGCTTACCGGGTTCGGATGCCAACGACAGCGTCGCATCAAAAGCGTCGAGGCGCTCTTCGAGGACTTCGCCGAGGATTCGACGAAGGTCATTGGTGTCGAGGGTCGCGGACACGTCCGCAATCGCGTGGACTGCTTCGATGACCTCGTCCGTCACGCGCGGTCCGAAGTCAGCCTGCAACAACGTGTCCTCGAGGTCTTCCCAGTCCTGGGGCTCGATCTGTCGCGCCCCCGAAAAGAGGTTCGTGAACGCCTTAGAGATGGACCACGCCATGTGCCGAGCCTACGCTTCGACCTTCGCCGCGATGCGTTGCCCGACGACGGCACTGACCCCGTCGTCCCGCATGGACACACCGTAGAGCGCGTCGGCGATTTCCATCGTGCGCTTCTGGTGGGTGATGATGATCAACTGCGACGATGTGCGCAGTTCCTCGAAGATGCTGAGCAGACGACCGAGGTTTGCGTCGTCGAGCGCCGCTTCGACCTCGTCGAGAATGTAGAACGGCGACGGACGCGCCTTGAAGATGGCGACGAGAAGGGCGACCGCTGCGAGCGAGCGCTCACCACCCGACAGCAGCGACAAGCGCTCAATTTTCTTTCCCGCGGGCTTGACACTCACCTCGATCCCGGTGGTCAACGGTGAATCCGGGTCGGTCAGGGTGAGGTGACCCGTTCCACCGGGGAACAGAATCGGCAGGATCGCATCGAACGCGGCCTTCGTGTCGCGGAACGCGTCGATGAAAATCGATTGCATGCGGTCGTCGACTTCGTCGATGATCTGTATCAGGTCGAGTCGTGTCTTCTCGAGGTCGGACAACTGTTCGGTGAGGAATTGGTGGCGCTGTTCGAGCGCGGCGAATTCTTCGAGCGCGAGCGGGTTCACTCGGCCGAGTTGGTCCATCGACTTCTCGGCCGTCTTCAAGCGCGCTTCTTGTTCAATTCGCACAAACGGGACCGGTTCGCCACCCAGTGTGGGAACCAGGGTTTCCGGGCCATATTCGTCGACCAGGACCTGTTCGGTGAACGCCATGTCGTCGGCGGCTCGTTCGAGGAGGTTGCCGAGGTGAAGTTTCTTTTCGTAGATCTGCATCTCGAGCCCGTGAACACCGTCGGTGACAGCACTCAGGCGGGTTCTCAGGTCGGTCTCGCGGGCACGAAGGTCGGTGAGTTCGCCCGAGCTCGCCGCGCGCGTGCGTTCCGCCTCGGCGAGTTTGACCTGTGCCTCGGAAACGCTCGCATCCAGCGCGACAAGAATCGGCGGGATATCGCTCGAGATGCGCTCGGCGTTCTCAAGCTGAACGCGGCGTTGGACGCGCTGGGCCGCACGTTCCGCGGCCGCTGTCCGATCCGCTTCAAGAGTTCGCGCCATTTCCTCGGCGCGATCGCGTTCCGACCGAACTCGTTCGCGAACGGTTTCCATGTCAATGCGAACCTGCAGTTCCGCCGCGCGGGCCGCCTCGAGAGCGGTCAGGGCGTTGTCGCGGGAGGATGCGTTGAGCGTCGGGCGCGGTGCGGCGATGAACGCCTCGAGCGCGCGCACGGCATCGCCCAACTGAGCGTCGGCTTCGTCCACGGCCGTCGTCGCTTTCGCAAGTGCCGAACTGATGCGCTCGATTTCCGAGCCAGCGGCTTCCGCTTGGGCCCGAAGCCTCGACTTCTCTGAAATGATTTCGGCGTTGCGCGCGTCGGCAGATCGCAGGTCGGCCAGGGCTGTCGCGGCAATCGTCTTGGCTGACTGCAGGTCTTCTCGGAGCGTGTCGAGCGCGTTTCGGCGCCGTTCGATTTCGGTCGAGACGGTTCCGAGTGTCGTCTTAGCCTCGTCGCGTTCACCCGCGAGTTCGATGCGCGAACGCTGAGCGCCGTGGCCACCGCGCAAAACGAATCGGGTCAGAACTTCGCCGGCGCGCGTTACCAGTACCGCCGAATCGGCAATTCCCGCCGAGACGATGGCTGGCCACGCCGCTCGAGCGGCAGCGAGGTCGTCGGCGACATACGTGTGTGCCAAGACTCCAGTGATTCCAGCCGGGCCTTTGACGAGTTCGGACGCCGACTGCAGGCCAGCGACGGTGACGATGCGTGGGTCTGGACCCTCCGAGTTCGCGAGCACCACTTCGACGCGACCCGCGTCGGTTTCGGTCGCGTGCGCAAGGGCATCGAGGGCGCTGTCACGCGTGTCCGCAAGAATCGCGTCGGCCAGTCCGCCAAGGGCGGCGGTAATCGCCGCCTCGAAGCCGGGGGTAACCGTGATGTTGTCGGCGACGAGCCCGCGGATTCCGCGACGACCCGTGACCGAATCGCGCCCGTCCTTTGATTCCAACGCCGATGACAGCGCCGACACGCGAGCGGCGAGTGCATCGCGCTCTCGCTCGAGGGTGTGGAGTGTTTCGCGATCGGCGTCGACCGTCGATTGCAATTCGAGTACCCGCGCATCCGCGGTCGTGACCGCAGTTTCGAGCTCGGTGTTTGTTCCGCCGGGAGCATCGTCGATTTCTGACAGCGCCGATTCGGCCTCGGACTGACGCATCGCGGCCGCCTCGCGGGCGCTCTCGCTGCGCAACAATTCGCCCTGCGCGCTGGCGACACGGGAACGAGCGAGGTCAACGCGTCCTTCGAGCGACGCTCGGTCGAGGTCGTGCTGGGTGATGAGCACTCCCTGCTCGGCGATCTCGTGGTCGATTGCATCGAGGTTCGCGGCAGCGGTCGCCGTCGCAGCGGCAGCGGCTCCGACGCTGGCTTCCATGGCCGTCACCTGCGTCTCGAGTGCGGCGACCTCGACTCGCGCGGCGTCAACCATCTCGTCCGAAATCGCGAGGATCGGAGTGGACTCCGAGATGTCCTGCGACAGAAGTGTGATGCGGTCACGAATGATCTGGCTGAGGTTGCGGAAGCGTTCGCGAACCTGCTCGAGTTCGAACGAAACGCGGCGGTGGCCGTCAACGGCATCCGAGGTCAATTCCTGTTCGAGTGTTCGAATCCGAAGCGAGACCTGGTCGAGTTGGTCGGCGACGGCGATGCGCTCGGTCTGACGTTCGGTTTCGGTCTGTTGGTGATCGTTGATGTCCCGCCGTAACGACACGACGTCGTCGGCGAGAATTCTGGCTCGGGCGTCGCGAACGACGGCCGCGATGTTCTGAGCCTCGCGTGCGACTTCGGCCTGTTGTCCGAGCGGCTTAAGCTGACGACGGATTTCACCAGACAGGTCGGTCAGACGCGTGAGGTTGGCCTGCATAGCGTCGAGTTTGCGGACCGTCTTTTCCTTGCGGCGACGGTGCTTGAGGATCCCGGCTGCTTCCTCGATGAAACCCCGGCGGTCCTCGGGAGTTGCCGACAACACGGTGTCGAGTCGACCCTGCCCGACGATGACGTGCATCTCGCGACCCAGACCCGAATCGGACAAAAGTTCCTGAACGTCGAGAAGGCGGCAGGATTCACCGTTGATGGCGTATTCCGACTGACCGTTGCGGAACAGGATTCGCGAAATGGTCACTTCGGTGTACTCGATCGGCAAAGCGCCATCCGAGTTGTCGATGGTCAGCGTGACTTCGGCGCGACCGAGCGGTCCGCGGGTTGACGTTCCCGCAAAGATGACGTCGTCCATTTTGCCGCCGCGCAGGGTTTTTGCGCCCTGCTCGCCCATGACCCACGCGAGTCCGTCAACGACGTTCGACTTCCCCGACCCGTTGGGGCCGACGACGGCGGTGACCCCTTGTTCGAACTGGAAGGTCGTCGGTTGAGCGAACGACTTGAAGCCCTTGAGGGTCAGGGACTTCAGATACATCTCACTATTATCCCGAAAGCTAAGACCCTTGCCGACCGAAAATTGTCCCGCTTGCGTTGTAGAGTGAAACTCCCCCGCGAATCAAGAAAGGTCTAGCCATCGTGCGTAACATTTTTATCCGCGGTTTTGTAGCCCTCGCAACCGCCTCCACTCTGTTGAGCCTCAGCCTTCCTGCACAAGCTCTCGTTCTAGCACCGCAGGATGGGCAAGTCGACAACGGCATCGATGTATACATGTCCGCGCCGACCGTCCAAGGTTCATTTGTCTCGGGGGGTGTGCTCGAAGACTTTGACCTCGGTTGTGGGAGCGCCTGGGCCATGGGCTCGATGGTGGGTCCCTGCGCCAGCGTTCCGGCTGACGCATACGGAGGAGCATCCACCGAAGCCGGTACTCCGACAACGGGCGGCACGGGAAGCCCCTACGGGCGAGTCGCTTCTGGCGACACAATCACCATCACGCTGACGACGCCAGCCAGCTATCTCGGTTTCTGGTGGACCGGAGGCGACCCGGGAAACGTCTTCCGGTTTTATTCGCAGGGAGACATGATCGCGGAATACACAACCGCAGCGGTCGTCGACATCCTCACGCAGTCGAGCCTCACCTCAGAAGACGGAGACGTGTACCAATCCGATGCCTACATGTCGAACCCCGTTTCAGCCGATCAAACGGACGAACCATACGTTTATCTCCACATCCTCGCAAAGGGTGACTTTACATTCGACACCTTTACCTTCACGCACGAGCGTGAAGTGGGTTACTTCGAGTTCGACAATGTCGTCACGAACACCGTTGAGGTGACACCAACGAACGACCTCGTCTACGTCAGTTCTTATGGAGATCGCGTTGCCGACGAGACTTCCGGCGGAGGAGGCGGCGGCGAAGGCTCGTCGCCCAACTCGCTCGCGTCGACCGGCTTCGAACCACTTGGATTAGCAGCGCCATCGTTAGCTCTGATTGTCGGTGGAGCTGCACTGATCGCCGTGCGTCGCCGCCGCGCATCCTAGCCAGCGTGCGTTTTAGCTTCTCGCACGACGAGAGCGTTGACAGCGGGGGCAAAAGTGCGACGAACGGTTCTGCCACGGTTCGCGAACAATCAACGTGTCACATCGCGCACAGGGCTTGCCGTCCTGTCCGTAGGCGTTGAGCGACACGTCGAAGTACCCGGATTCCCCGTTGACGTTGACGTACAGCGCGTCGAACGATGTGCCGCCAGCATCGAGCGCCGTGGTCATCACTGCACGGACCGCATCGAACAGTCGGCGGTAATCAATCGGGCGGATTCGGTCAGCGGGTGTCGCATAGTGAATCTGAGCAGCCCACAACGCCTCGTCGGCATAAATGTTTCCGATTCCCGAGACGAGACCCTGGTTGAGCATGGCGACCTTCACCCCGGTTGTGCGCTTTCGGAACCGAGCGATGAGCGCGTTGACATCGAGCACCGGGTCGAGAATGTCCCGCGCAATGTGCGTTACCGAAGAGGGCACGAGTGAGGAATCTGAGCCGAGGCCGGCGGGAAATCCGTCGTGCCCGTCAACCAGCGAGTCCAGCGCGAGCGAACCAAAGAGACGCTGGTCGACGAACGCGACCGGCGATCGTCCGTCGAGAACGAGCCGGACGCGTTCGTGCCGAATGGGCTCACCGTCGACAATGCGAATCTGTCCGCTCATGCCGAGGTGGATGACGAGAGCATCGCCCGTGTCCAGCGGGCACCAGACGAACTTTCCGCGGCGAACCGCCGACTCGATTCGAGCACCCGACAGGGTGTTGGCAAAATGCGCGGCACTTCCCGGATGGCGCTTGAGCGCGCGGGCATCGTAGACCGTGACGTCGGTGACTCTGGCTCCGACAAGATGCGCGAGAAGTCCTCGGCGAACGACCTCGACCTCGGGAAGTTCGGGCATCGGTTATCGCGACAACTCGACGAGCGCCTGTTGCGCGGCGGCGACTTCGGCGGTTTTCTTGCTCGAGCCGCTTCCGGAACCGAGATTGACTCCGTCACTCGAGACCGTCGCATGGAACTGGCGGGAATGGTCAGGGCCCTCCGAGGTGACCGCGTAAACGGGCTTTCCCATCGCGTGTCGATCGCAGTGTTCCTGCAGAGCCGTCTTGTGGTCCATCGAAACACCGAAACGGTCGGACTGATCGAAGAGCGGTCCGACCAAACGGATGACGATGTCGGCGGCGGCCTTCTGACCTAGGCTCAGATACGCGGCGCCGATGATCGATTCCACGACGTCGGCGAGAAGCGACGACTTGTCGTGTCCGCCGGTTGACACCTCGCCGTTACCGAGTCGCAGGAAACCGCCGAGGTCAATCGACCTCGCGACCTCGGCGAGCGCTGTGGTGCTGACGAGTGCCGAGCGGCGCTTGGACAACTCCCCCTCGGGCAAGTCGCTGAAGCGTTCGTACAATTCGAGCGTGATCACCTGTTGAAGAATTGCGTCCCCGAGAAACTCGAGGCGCTCGTAGTGGCTGCCCCCGTGCTCGTAGGCGTATGACCGATGGGTGAGGGCCTGTTCGAGAAGTTCCGCCGGAATCGACACTCCGAGAATCCCCGCGAGTTCGGCGGGGTCACGGAATTGTGGGGTCGAGGTCATGAGAATGAGAACAGCGCGTCGGAACCGAACGTCCTGACGCGCTGTCGATCACAAAGATTTAGACGTCGGCGACCTTGCGGCCCTTGTACTCCATGAA
>JBIIBI010000046.1:0-6960 GCA_044239485.1 Microbacteriaceae bacterium
GCTGGCTTTGTCGGGCAATGGGGCGTTGGTGGAAGGAAGAACGCTGTCGGCACTCACGGTGATCGAGCCTTTGGTGGCACTGTCGGTCGCGAACACGGTTCCGAGAATGAGAATCGCCGTCAGAGCGGCAGAAATCGGCGCCAAAAGGACTGGTCGGCGGATTACGGCGGCCGATGACAAACGGAATGGTTGTTCGATGAATCGAAAACTCAACGCCGATGCCGCGAAAACCAACGCAAGCAGGACAATATTGTGGAACATGGTCAATTCCACGCCAATAACCAGCGGGGTCAAAATGAGGAATGGCCAGTGCCACAGGTATGCAGAGTACGACCGGTCACCCAGCCACACGAGCCCAGAAATGGCTGTCGAGGCGGCTGGCAAACGGAAACTGGACATTGGTGCGGCGCAAATAATGACGATTCCGGTGGCGACGACGGACGGCACAACTCCGAGCCCGGGCACAAGGTTTTCCAAACCGGGCACAACGGACATTCCGACAATCACGACCCACGCTGCGATGACGGCCAGTTGTCGGCTACGAGAAGAGAAACGGGCCGCAGTAGTGGATCCGGCGAGTGCAATTGCCGCTCCAATTCCCAACTCCCAGGCACGCGCGAACGGGTCGTAATACGTCGCCGGGTTGGTGTGGTCGAGTGTCGAGGCGTATACGAACGAAGCGACCGTGAGGACACAAATGGCGAGCAACATGACTCGGCGAAAACGTTCGAGGGGGAGCCGCAACATCCGGGTGAACGCCAGGGTGATGGCAATAACGATCGGCCAGACAAGATAGAACTGTTCTTCCACGGCGAGAGACCAAAAGTGTTGAAGCGGTGACGTGATGTCGTCCCGATGGTTGTAGTCGACCGCGTCCCACGACAACAACAGGTTTTCGGCGCTCAGCGACGAGGCAATGACGTGTCTCGTGAGAATGTCGATCTGGTCGGGTGACCCGATCCACAGAACGGTGACCGCGACGACGGTAATCACCGAAATCGCGGCGGGCAAGATTCGTCGGATGCGTCGCATCCAAAACCCGACAAGGTTCAGCCGGGATGAACGGGATACCTCAGAGACGATCTGCGACGTGATGAGAAAACCAGAAATGACGAAAAACACATCGACGCCGGTGAAGCCGCCCGGCAAGCGTTGGGGCCAAAAATGCCCGAGAATCACGGCAAGGACAGCCGCAGCGCGGAGTACTTGAATGTCAATCCGGACACGCGATGTCGTCATCGTCGTCGCGGCTTCCACTCGTTATTCATAACAGTGTCCAAGTGTAAGACACGAGCCCAAACCCGCTACGCCTATACTTTCGTGCATGCGCATTCACCTCGCGACCGACCACGCAGGGCTGGAGTTAAGTGCACAAATCGCGCAACACTGCCGCGATTTAGGTCACGACGTTATCGACCACGGACCAACTGAATTCGACCCGTTGGACGATTACCCCAGTTTCTGCATCAACGCGGCTCTGGCTGTGCGCCGAGACGAGCTCGCCGGCGCCGACACTCTCGGTATCGTCTTTGGCGGCAGTGGAAACGGCGAGCAAATGGCGGCAAACAAGGTCGAGGGCGTGCGCGCGGCGCTGGTCTGGAGCACGGAAACCGCTGCCCTCGCCCGCGAGCACAACAACGCCAACGTGTGTGCGATCGGAGCCCGCCAGCACACCGCCGCTGAAGTGATGGCGCTCATTGACGTGTTCCTCACGACACCGTTTCCCGGAGAAGAGCGCCACGCTCGTCGAATCGGTCAAATGTTGGAATACGAGACGACGGGCGATATCGCCGGCTTCGTCATCGACTAGCCATGCCCGAGGGACATTCTGTTCACCGCATCGCGGGTCAGTTCGCTCGTCACTTCGTCGGACCCGTCTGCCGAATCTCGAGTCCGCAGGGACGATTCGGTGACGCATCACTGATCGACGGCCACACAATCGTTCGCTCGTACGCCGTCGGCAAGCACCTGTTTCTCGAGTTCGACACGGGCGATTCGTTGCATGTCCACCTCGGCATCTACGGCGCGTGGGATTTCGCGGGGGCGGTCCAACTGGACGACACCGTTTCCGCCGCCGGTGGTCGCATGGGTCAGACCGCGGGGCGTGGGACCGTGGTGGGCGAGCACGAGGATTCGCTCGCGTCAATCGGAGCGCCGCGTCGCACGAGACTTCGCATGGGCGAACACGATACCGCTGGGGTCGAACTCGGCACCTTCCCGCCCGACCCCGTTGGGCAGGTACGCGTTCGAATCCTCACTGCCAACGCTGTCGCCGATCTGCGCGGCCCGACTGTGTGCGAGGTGGTCGGACCGGTGCGAGTGGCCGAAATTCGCAATGACCTCGGACCCGACCCGCTCGTCGACACAAATGGCCACGACCGGTTTCTCGCACGGGTCAAGCGAACCGGAACACCGATCGGTCGAGCGCTCATGAATCAGAAAATTGTTGCGGGCATCGGCAATGTGTATCGCGCCGAGATGTTGTTTCGGGCTCGACTCAGCCCTTATCTGGCGGCGAACACGCTGCCCGACGAAACTCTCCGCGCCCTCTGGACCGACTGGGTTGGGCTTCTCAAGATTGGCGTGAAGACGGGTCAGATGCTCACGATGGACGGACTCACGCCCGCTCGAAAGCGCGCCGCCCTCGCACATCGCGAGGACCGACACTGGGTGTATCGCCGTGCCGGTGAACCGTGTCGCATCTGCGGAACACCCATCACGTTGGACATCATGGAAGCACGGAAACTGTATTTTTGTCGGAATTGCCAGGGGGTTGCCGCATGATGATTCGAAACGCTCTCGACCACGGTGTCATGATCGACATCGAGGTGACAAGCGGCATCATCACCGCGATTCTTCCGGCGACCGGTGGGTTTCACGCGGGTGATGTCGACGCCGAAGGCGACGAGGTTCTTCCGGGCCTCTGGGACGAACACGTTCACATCCGTTCGTGGGCTCAGATGCGCTCGCGGGCAAACCTGTTGCCCGCCGAGGATTCGGACGCGGTCGTCGAGATCCTGCGGAAACACCCCACCGACGGGGTCGAGCCGATTGTCGGTCACGGACTGCGCTGGGCGTTGTGGACGAGTCCGCCGCGAATAAGCGCACTCGACGCGGTCAGCGCGACCCGACCCGTCGTGGCCTTCAGCATGGACGTTCATTCCGTGTGGGTGAATTCGGTTGCCGCCCGCGAGTTTGACGTCGTCGACATCGCGGGGGACTCGGGAATTCTGGTTGAACACGACGCATTCCGAATCCTCAGTCGCATGTCCGACATCGAAATGGACACGATGGACGATCTCGTTGCCGAGGCGTTCGCCGCGGCGAAGGCTCAGGGTGTTGTCGGCATCACGAGTTTAGAGATGGAAAGCCTCACCGACTGGGATCGGCGCATCGCCAAAGGAATCGACCTCATCCAAGTCCGGGCGAGCCTGTACCCCGAGCGCATCCACGAAGCTTTCGAGCGCGGACTTCGAACCGGTGATTCTCTCGGTGGCCGTGTCGAGATGGGTTTCCTCAAGGTCATCACGGACGGTTCAATCAACACCCGGACGGCCTACATGCATGCGCCGTATGAGGGGGAGAACTCAACGGGCGTGCTCAACACCGAGGTGACGGAACTAGAACGGCTGGTGCGCGAGGCGACCGACCACGGCGTGACCGCTGCTCTTCACGCGATTGGCGACAAAGCGAACACCGTCGTCATCGACACGTTTGAGAAGGTCGGTGTCGCCGGACGAATTGAACACGCGCAGATGGTTCTGCCCGAGGACGTGCAACGGATGGCCCGTCTGGGACTGACCGCGAGCATTCAACCCGCACACGCAGTCGACGATCGCGACGTCGCCGAACAATTGTGGGGCGACCGCGTCACGTACGCCTATCCGATGAAGTCGTTCCTCGACGCGGGGGTCAATCTCATTCTCGGTTCCGATGCGCCGGTCGCGCCGCTCGACCCGTGGCACACCATCGAAATGGCGACCGCGCGAACCGCTGACGGCCGCCCGGCGTGGCACCCCGAAGAAGCGTTGACCCGCAGTCAAGCGATCAGGGCGTCGGCAAGAACCACGATTGACGTCGGTCAGCCCGCCGACCTCATCTTTGTCGGACCCGACGGGGTCATTCCGTTCGAATGAGCCGCGCCCCGGCGAGGTCGGCAGCGATGAGAGGGGCGATGGTCTCGTTGAATTCACGGTTGACGTGGTCATCGTCTCGGTAAACCTTCAGTCCGCCGATCGCGAGCGGGCAGATGTTGTCGTGACAGAACACCTCGGACATATCAATAATGTGAATCCCCAATGTGGTCGCCACGTTTACGGCAAGATCGTCGATGCGGTTTGCCGCGCGGGGCTTGAGTTTGCACACATTGGGATCGGAAAAGTTCACTCGCGTGCAATCCTGAGTTGCCGCGTCGAGCGAAGGGTTGTCGCGGAACGTCGCCATCGGGGTGCCGCTATCGAGTATCTCGTTGAAGATGGTCAGATACTCCGCCTCGGTGGGCGAAGGCGCTCTGAGTTGGGCGGTAATCACAAGGTCGAACTCACCCGCTCGAACTCGTTTCATGAATCGCGCGTCACGCTCGTGGCATTCGGGCTTTGCCGTAAGACTTCCCAGTGGGCAGGTCGACATCGTGAACGACACGATCCTCCACTTGAGAAACTTGCCCACTGAATCCATTGCCGTCTTCAGTTGACGCGCATGGGAATCACCAATGAATGCAACGGTAATGGGGCTGGTTAAATCTCCAATTTCACAGGGTTCGATGCGGTCACACCCTCCTCCTCGCGTGCTTCCTGACGCCGCGTTGGGCAGATCATATTCATTGTCGCAATCGAACAGCCACGCCCCCGCGCCGTCACAGTATCGAGACACGCCGGTCACATCCAATCCTTTACGAATCACCCGAACCTCATCAAAAAACGAGCTGTCGGTTGACGACGCGGTACCGGGGTTGAACGGCACGAGCGGAGGTGGCGTGAGGGCGGTGGAAGCCAACGAGACGGAGGCGACTAATGCGGCACTGGTCAGTCCCGCGAGCGGGGCGACGATGAACGGGTTTCTCATCATCGGGCGACGCGAAATTCGCACGGGGGTCTCGATGAATCGATACGAAACCTCGGTCAAAACAAATGCGAGGGCGATGGCCAGAATCTTGTGAATCGCTGTCAACTCAACCTTGAGGACATAAGGCGCCAGGATCAGAATCGGCCAATGCCACAGGTACAACGAGAACGACCGGTCGCCGACCCAGTGCCCGACACCCCGAACGGTTCGCGCGACGACGTTGGTTGCCGTTGCCGGGCGGCGATTCCCGGTTGCGATGACGACGGCAGTCAAAATGACGGCCGGCGCAACACCCCAGCTCGGAACTCCGGATTCGAGGTTGGGAATGGCAAACGTCGCCAGCAGGAAGACCCAGGCGACGCGGTTGATGACCGTTGCGACACCGGCCGACAATCGGTATGTTCCCCGTGCTCCGATAATCGCCACGAAAGCACCGAGCCCGAGTTCCCATGCCCGAGCAAGTGAGTTGTAGTAGCCGCTCGGCTCGTTCACTGCGGTAAGGAAAATGGCGAACGCGGCGCTGGCAATGACAATCGTGACAATGACGGTGGTGAGTGCCCGGACCGTTTTCGAGAACGTACGGGTGACTGCGATACCGAGCAGGACGACCACGGGCCAGACAATATAGAACTGTTCCTCAACAGCGAGTGACCAGAAGTGTTGCAGAGGCGAGGGCGCTTCAGCGGAACGGAAATAGTCGGCCTGGTCAAGAGCCAGGAGGATGTTTTCACCCGAGAAGGCCGACGCGAATACGTGCCGACCGATGCTCTCGAGTTGCTCGGACGATCCGATCCACATCACAACTGCCGCGGTGGCGGCGATGACGACGATTGACGCGGGAAGAATCCGACGAATGCGCCGCATCCAGAAGTTGACGAGGCTCAGTTTCCCGGTCGACTCGATTTCGCGCACGATGAGCGAGGTGATGAGAAACCCCGAGATGACGAAGAAAACATCGACACCGGCGAATCCGCTGACAACCCGATTCGGCCAGAAGTGGAAAGCGACGACCGACAGGACTGCCGCTGCGCGCAACAACTGGATGTCGACACGAATCTTCGACGCAGGCACAGTCATGATGTTTCTAGGTTATCGCGCCGATCGCCGCCGACGCCTCGCTGGCTAGAGAATCGTTACAAAGATTGGATGATTGGCAACGCCACACTGCAATCACGGCGAGAAAAAGATTGGCCCCGAGCAAATACCCGAGGCCAATCTCACAGCGGTGAAACTGTGTATGAATCGATGACGGTAACCCTTAGTCGAAGGCGACCGCCGCTTGACCGTACTGCGACTTGTCTGCTGCCGCAACACGTCGCTCGTTGTCCAAGTCGAGGTTCCGTGCAAGAACCAGATAGGCAACGGCGGAGGCAATTACTCCCACGAACAAGGCGAGATCCGCTCCACCAAGTGCCGCTGCAATCGGTCCGGTGAACCAGACTGTCACGACGAACGGAATCATTGCGATGATTCCAATCACGTACGACGCAAGCCCTCGCCATCCCCAGTTTCCGTAGATGCCGTCCACCTTGAAAATCTCGCGAACTGCATAATTGCCCCGACGAACAAAGTAATAGTCCACCAGGTTGACTGCGGTCCACGGCACCAGGATGTAAAGAAGGATAACCAGGAAGCTACCGAAGTTGCCAAGGAACTCACCAGTGCTAAACAGTGAACCGACCAAAGCCGCCACGGTGATGAGAGCGCTGGCAATAACCCGCACTCGGATTGTCGGCTTTACGGGTCGGATTGAATCCCCGATGGTGATGACCTCAATACACGCGGCATACACGTTGACCGTGATGACGGTGATGAGCCCAGGAAGAGCGGAGAGCAAGAGCCAGTAGCCAGAACCGGGCAAGATCATGTCAGCGGCTGCACTGACACCGTCCAGCG
>JBIIBI010000104.1:0-4136 GCA_044239485.1 Microbacteriaceae bacterium
CGAACTTGACGAAAAAGTTGCCGACGAGGTCACTTTCGAAGTTTTCTTTTCGAACGCGACGCTCAATCCAAAAGCTGATCAGATAACCGGCGTCATCTGCGGCGTTCGCGTCGAAGAGATAAGCGACCCTTTGATTCAAAAGGTCCGCTATCTCGACAAACTCGTTGACGAGCTTGCCAAAGGAAAGTCGATGGAGAAGATCCTGCGGGCTGGTTAGTGCCGTCAAACGGTCGGGCAAAAGGTCGGGCTGCGAAGACGGGCAAATTGTCGGGCTGCGAAAACGGACAAAAGGTCGGGCTGCACCGCTCGGCTCAAAATTGCGGCCGCCGACGCTGTCGCGTCGGTAATGCAATTTTTCGAACCGGCGGGACCGCCTGGAAGACCCGAGTAATGAAAAAAGACCGCACAAATGCGGTCTTTTTTCATTACGTCGGGCTGACAGGATTTGAACCTGCGACCCCTTGACCCCCAGTCAAGTGCGCTACCAAGCTGCGCCACAGCCCGCTGCCTCGCGGCAACCTGTTCAGCTTATCAAAATTATGGAGACCAGAATCAGGCGGCGGTGTCCAACAACTCCTTGACGGCCTGCTCGAAAATCAGGTGGTGCGCCGCGACGTCCTCGACGGTTGTTGTCGGACACATGAGCGCCATGTTGTGGAATGGCGTCAACATGATCCCGCGGTTGGCGAGGTAAAGGTGCAGGAAATCCTCGAGTTCCCCGTCTGCGGCCGCGTTCGATTCGCCACCGTTTCGAGGCCCCGGGCTGACGAAGCGGTATTCGCACCGAGCGCCCAACTGCGCAATCGACCAGGGCAGGTCATACCTGTCGAAGAGAACATTCATGCCGTCGGTGAACAGGGTGCACATCGCAATCATGTGCTCGAACGCGGCCTCGGTGAGGACGTGTTCAAGTGTGGCCCTCATGGCGGCAACGGACAGCGGGTTACCCGCAAGGGTTCCACCGACGCCGCCCATGTCGACCAAATCGAGATCATCGCGGGCAAGTGCCTGTGCGGCGAAATCGGCCGATAGTCCGTAGGCGCCGGTTGGGATGCCTCCCCCGATTGACTTTCCGATGACAACGATGTCGGGTTCGAGGTTCCACGCGCGGGTTGCCCCGCCGTAGCCCGCACTGAACGTGTGCGTCTCATCGATGATCAGCAGAGAGCCGTACTTCCGCGTGAGTGCACGTACGCCGTCGTGATACCCGTCCTCGGGCAGGACGATTCCGATGTTCGTGAGCGCGGGTTCAATCAACACCGCAGCAACATCACCGTTCGCGAGTTCGCGCTCGAGAGCGTCGAGGTCGTTGAATTCGGCGACGCGACTCGTTTCGAGAACGTCTACTGGCTCGCCAACGTTGCCGGGTCGGCACATGGACTCGCCGTTGGGCCCGACCACGATCAGCGACTCATCGACCGAGCCGTGATAGCAGTAGGAGTGAAAGAGGATTTTCGAGCGACCCGTGAGAGCGCGAACTAGACGGATGACCCATCGGTTGGCGTCCGTGGCGGTCAAAGCGAAGCTCCAGCGGTCCATCCCGAATCGACGAGTCAATTCCGCGCCGACCCATTCCGCATCGAGAGTGGGAAGCATTGTGGTCAGTCCACCCTGGTCGGAGACGTGGCGCACAATTGCCGCCGCTACCTCCGGAGCTGCGTGACCCGCCATCGCCCCCGTGTCTCCGAGAGCGAAATCGATGTAGTCGTTACCGTCGATGTCGCGGATCTTGTTCCCTCGCGCCGATTCGAAATACACGGGGAATGACCCGGCCTTCTTGTTCATCCACGTCATCGGCACGCGGCCAAAAAGGTGTTCCGCAGAGGCATACGCGGCCTTGGACTTCGGGTGCGTCTTCTCGAATTCGTTGCGCTCTCGAGTGAACAGTTCATCGAGGCGATTGCGGTCGATTTCGGCCATCAGTGCACGTCCTTGCGAATCGTGAATGACCCCAGACTACTGGGCGCGGTGGTTCTCGAGCAGGTCGTTCAAGAGGGCCCAGGACTTTCCGAAGCGCGGGTGTAGTTCGAACGATTCGACGTCCGCCCGGGTAATCCATTGGAGGTCGGTGCTCTCAAGGTCGTTGTAGGCCGGTTCGAAATGCTCGCGCGTTTCGACAATCACCGTCGTGTAAGCCCAGAATCCGAGGTCGATGACATAGGTGTCGATCGGAATGAGAAGGCTCTCCGGGACCCCGGCCTCTTCGTGCGCTTCGCGCATTGCGCCAGCCGTAGCGTCCTCGCCAAACTTCAGTGCTCCGCCGGGGATTCCCCAGGTTCCGCCGTGATGCGACCACTCGGCGCGCAACTGCAACAAGACACTGTCGGTCGTGCGGTTCCACACGAGAACACCAGCCGCACCGAACATCCCCCAGACGCGCTCACCATTAGGTCCGTGGACCCAATTGTCGCCGAAGTCGCGCTGGTGTGGAGGGGGTAGGTAGTTCACGCCGCGAACCTACTTTCGAGGTCCGCGTTTTTCGCGAACACGCATCGACACGTTGATGGGCGATCCCTCGAAACCCCAGACTTCGCGAAGGCGACGCGTGATGAATCGACGGTATTGCGGGTCGAGGAAACCGGTTGTGAACAAGACGAATGTCGGCGGACGGGTCGACGCCTGAGTACCAAACAAAATGCGGGGTTGCTTCCCGCCGCGAACGGGGTGCGGGTGAGCCGCCGCGAGTTCCGAGAGGAAAGCATTGAGCTTTCCCGTTTGAATTCGGGTGTCCCACGATTCGAGAGCAAGTTCCAGTGCCGGCACCAACTTCTCGAGGTGGCGACCCGTTCGTGCGGAAATGTTGACGCGCGGCGCCCACGCCACGTGAGCGAGGTCTTGGTCAATTTCCCGCTCAAGATAACGACGGCGATCGTCGTCGAGCAGGTCCCACTTATTGAAGGCGAGGACGAGTGAACGACCCGATTCCAACGCCATATCGATGATGCGAATGTCCTGTTCGCTGATTGGTTCGGTGACATCGAGAACAACGACCGCGACCTCGGCCTTTTCCAGCGCGGCGGCGGTTCGCAACGACGCATAGAAATCCGCACCCTGTGCCATGTGCTGGCGGCGGCGAATACCGGCGGTGTCGACGAAACGCCACACTTTTCCGCCCAGTTCGACCTGTTCGTCGATCGGGTCGCGAGTGGTGCCCGCCAGTTCATTGACGACAACGCGCTCTTCACCGGCGGTTTTGTTCAGCAACGACGACTTTCCGACGTTGGGGCGACCGATGATGGCAACACGTCGCGGTCCGCCGATTTCGGTCTTGGCGACAGCACTGATCTCGGGAAGGATCGTAAGCACCTTGTCGAGCATGTCCGCGACGCCTCGACCGTGCAGAGCCGAGACGGGCCACGGCTCTCCGAGCCCGAGCGACCAGAGTGAAGCGGCTTCGGGTTCTTGGCGCGCGTCGTCTACTTTGTTTCCAACGAGGATGACCGGCTTTTTCGAGGCGCGAAGCATCGTCACGACTCGTTCGTCGGTCGCCGTTGCCCCCACCATCGCATCCACCACGAAAAGGACTGCGTCGGCGAGCTCGACGGCGATTTCGGCCTGAATGGCAACACTCTTGTCGATTCCGCGCGCGTCGGGTTCCCAACCGCCCGTGTCAACCAGAGTGAACTTGCGGTCGTTCCATTCGGCCTTGTAAGTCACACGGTCACGGGTGACGCCTGGAACGTCCTCGACCACTGCTTCGCGTCGGCCCAGAATTCGATTGACCAGCGCGGACTTTCCGACATTGGGGCGACCGACAATTGCCAGAACGGGAAGGGCGGGAAGTTCGATGACCTCGTCGGTATCGCCGAGGTGGGATTCAAGGATCGAGATGTCCTCGTCATCGAGGTCGTAATCCGAAAGTCCTTGCCGAAGCGCCTCGGCACGCTGGGCGGCGTCGGCGTCGGTCAGTTCCGACATTCGATCGACGAGGTCGCCGATGTCGTCTTCGTAGTTCTCGCTCATTGGTCACTCCCTGCTCGCACAATGTCGACGATTGCCGAGACGGTGTCCGAAAAATTGATGTCCGACGAATCGACGACTGTCACGCCAGGAGCGGCGGTAAAGAAGTCAACGACGTTCGAATCTTTGGCATCTCGCTCACGAACCGATGCGGTCGTTTCGGCGAGATCTCGGCC
>JBIIBI010000176.1:0-6883 GCA_044239485.1 Microbacteriaceae bacterium
ACCGTCCCCAGCAGGATTGCGTCAACTGCGGTGAGGACGTCAACGATCGTGTTTTTGAGGTACGTGTCAGTGGTGACCGATTCGTAAACCACGATCACCATCTCGATAGAGCCCTGAGCCATCAAGAGCAGCGCACCGATGATGGAGGCGACCGCGGGAACGATAACCGCGAAGCGAGTCAGACCGAGTAATTGGCGCATGGCTCAAGTTTACGCGGACACGCGCGACTGTATAGAATTTGGGGACTGCCGAAAACGAAACCCGACACGCGGAATGAGATTCGGAATCGCCACAACGAGTGGCACAACGTGGGAGGTTTACGAACATGGCTCGACTGGGAATCGTGAAAGAGGGCGACGGCGAAACACGTGTTGCCGCCACTCCGGACACCGTCGCCAAACTGTTGACCTTGGGTTACGACGTTGTGGTCGAACGTGGTGCAGGTGCCGCCTCGTCGTTCCCTGACTCTCAATACAAGAGTGCCGGCGCGACTGTCGCGGACAAGAAGAAGACGTGGTCTTCCGAGATTGTGATGAAAGTCAACGCCCCCACCGACGCGGAAATTGCGAGCATGGAGCCGGGCACAATCGTGATCGGCGTGATGGCGCCCGGGCTTCGACCCGAACTTCTCGCCGCACTCGCCAAGCGAGGTCTCACGGCGATTGCACTCGATGCGGTTCCTCGCATCTCGCGCGCCCAATCAATGGATGTCTTGAGTTCGATGGCCAACCTCGGTGGTTACCGTGCTGTCATCGAATCGGCTTATGAGTTTGGCCGTCTCTTCACGGGACAGGTCACGGCTGCGGGCAAAGTGCCACCAGCGAAGGTGCTTGTCGCGGGTGCTGGAGTTGCCGGGCTCGCCGCAATCGGCACTGCATCGAGCATGGGTGCGATTGTTCGGGCGACCGACCCTCGTCCCGAGGTGGCGGACCAGGTGAAGTCGATCGGTGGTGAATACATCGCGGTTGAGGTCAACGAGAAAATGGCATCCTCTGACGGTTACGCCAAAGCAACCAGCGAAGCCTATGACCGTCGCGCCGCCGAGATTTATTCTGAGCAAGCACGCGACGTCGACATCATCATCACGACCGCGTTGATTCCGGGACGACCGGCTCCCAAGTTGTTGACCGAAGCCGATGTCGCGAGCATGAAGCCCGGCAGCGTCATTGTTGATATGGCCGCGGGAATGGGCGGAAACGTCGCTGGTTCCAAGGCGGGAAAACGAGTCGTCACCGACAACGGTGTTGTCATTCTCGGTTACACCGACCTGCCGGGTCGTCTGCCCCAGCAAGCGTCGCAGCTTTTCGGCACCAACATGCTGAACCTGTTGAAACTCGTCACTCCGGAAAAAGATGGGAAGCTGACCCTCGACTTTGAGGATGTGGTTCAGCGCGCCGTGACGGTTGTCCAGGACGGCACAGTGACGTGGCCGCCTCCCCCCGTGCAGGTCTCGGCGGCGCCGGCGGCTGCCGCACCACAGCCCGTTGCTCCGGTCGAAGCGAAGGTCATGTCTCCTCTGCGGAAGGGACTACTGAAAGGGCTCGGCCTCGCCGTTGTTCTTGCCGTGTGCGCCTTCGCCCCCGCACCTCTCCCCCAACACTTCCTCGTGCTCATGCTGTCGGTCGTGGTCGGTTTTTACGTGATCGGCAAGGTGCACCACGCGCTTCACACTCCGCTCATGAGCGTGACGAACGCCATCTCGGGAATCGTTGTGGTCGGGGCAATCGCCCAACTCTCATCGGACAACATCGTCGTCCAGATTCTGGCCGCGGTGGGCGTCCTTCTCGCATCAATCAATATCTTTGGTGGGTTTGCCGTGACACGTCGAATGCTCAAGATGTTTAGCAAAGGTGGAACCAAGTGAACATCGACATGCTGACAACAGCCGTGTACATCGTGGCGGCGCTCATGTTCATTTTGAGCCTCGCCGGATTGAGCAAGCACGAGACGTCCCGCTCGGGTTTGACTTTCGGAATCGCGGGTATGGGACTCGCGCTCGCAGCGACAATAGCGTCGCTCACGCTCAACACCTGGGGTTCGCCTCAGTCGACGTTCGGGTTGACGCTCCTCGTCATCGTGATCCTTGTCGGTGCGGTTATCGGCCTCTGGCGTGCACGCGTTGTGGCGATGACGGGAATGCCCGAACTCATCGCTCTCCTTCACAGCTTCGTCGGTCTCGCCGCCGTTCTCGTCGGTTGGAACGGCGCGCTCGATTCACACGGTGTCCCAGAAGAATTCATCGGGATTCACCACGGTGAGGTTTTCATCGGCGTGTTCATCGGTGCCGTGACATTCACGGGCTCGATTGTGGCCTTCCTCAAGCTCTCTGCACGCATCCCGAGCAACCCCTTGATGCTCCCCGGGAAGAACTTCCTCAATGTGGGTGCACTTGTCGGATTCGTCGGCCTCACCGTCTGGTACATCGTCACTCCCGACATCTGGTTGCTCGTCGCCGTCACGGTGCTCGCGCTTCTCCTCGGATGGCACCTCGTTGCGTCCATTGGCGGCGGAGACATGCCCGTCGTTGTGTCGATGCTCAACAGCTACTCGGGTTGGGCTGCGGCCGCTGCCGGATTCCTCCTCAGCAACGACCTCCTCATCGTGACGGGTGCGCTCGTCGGCTCGTCGGGTGCATACCTGTCCTACATCATGTGTAAGGCCATGAACCGCTCATTTATCTCTGTCATCGCGGGAGGCTTCGGTATTCCCAAGCCCGCGGCGGCCGGCGAAGAAGAAGAGGGCGAGATTCAAGAGACCGATGCTGCGTCCGTCGCCGAGATGCTCAGTTCGGCTGACACGGTCATCATCACCCCGGGGTACGGTATGGCGGTTGCGCAAGCGCAGTACCCCGTCGCCGAACTGACCCAACGTTTGATTGCGAAAGGCGTGACGGTGCGTTTCGGTATCCACCCCGTCGCCGGTCGACTCCCCGGGCACATGAACGTGCTCCTCGCGGAAGCGAAGGTGCCATACGACATCGTTCTCGAAATGGACGAAGTGAACGACGACTTTGCCAGCACCTCGGTTGTTCTCGTGATCGGTGCGAACGACACCGTGAACCCCGCCGCCGCTGAAGATCCAGGCAGCCCCATCGCCGGGATGCCTGTGCTTCACGTCTGGGAAGCGAGCAAGGTCATCGTGTTCAAGCGGTCGATGAGTTCCGGTTATGCGGGCGTTCAGAACCCGTTGTTCTTCCGCGAGAACGCGTTCATGCTGTTCGGCGATGCCAAAGAGCGCGTCGAAGACATCATCAAGGCGTTGTAAACCAACAGCCGGGACGGTGGGACTAGAGCCTGCCGAGCCGCTCGATGTCTTGTTCGAACTCTTCGATTGCTTCGTCGCTCACGGTCTGACGTGTGTCGCCGATTGCCCACAGGTAGTGTTCGGTTTTCGTTGTGGAGGAATCTTTCGACGCCCCCTTGCTTTCGTAAACCGATTGCTCCAGTGCCCGCTGAGATGCTTTCCGCGCCGCGTATTCGATATCGGCCGGTGAGAATCCGGCTGATCGCACAACCAACTCATCGAGGTCAATTGTGCCTTCGGCCGAGCTCGGGACGTACCGAGCCCAAATGGAGCGGCGCGCCTCGGCGTCGGGTAGCCCGATGGGAATCACGTAGTCAAACCGGCCGTGTCGCAGAAAAGCGTCGTCTAATGCTCGGATGTAGTTTGTGGCAACCACCAAGAGGCGCCCGGGCTTTTCCCGGAAATTCGGAATCAGCTTGAGTAGCTCGTTCGTCACACCCTGAGTGGGAGATGGCGGATCGCCTTTGCGTTTGGACGCGATCTCTTCGACTTCATCAATAAACACAACGACGTTTTCGAGCTCGTTGACGGCCGTGAAGACGTCTCGGAGTCCGCCCGCCACGCCGTTCGAGTCTTCGCCCAATCGCGACGGAAAGAATTCGATGAACGGCCAGTCGAGCCGGGACGCCACCGCCTTCGCAAAGGTCGTCTTGCCTGTTCCCGGAGGGCCGAACAGCACAATCGCTCGAGGAGGCTCTACCCCGAACTCTTCAGCCAGCGTGGAGTCGGAAAGGGGCAGAACTAGCCGGCGCTCGAGCAATTCCTTTTCGTTCTTCATTCCGGCGATCTTGTCCCAGAGGTCTCGTGCCAGAACTCGTCCACCCAAATTTTTGAGCAGCTCACGCTCACGTTCGCTGACGGAAACCTCTCGCTCAAAGTATTTGAGGTGCTTGAAGTTTTGAAACCCTGCCTTTTCAAGCACTCCGGATTGGCCGCTGTCCGAGACCAGCATCGAGAGTTTCGTGATTCCCGACTTGGCCATGTCGATTTCGAGTTCGTCCAAGAGGCGCCCACCGATTCCCTTGCCGCGGTGGCTGTCGTCAACGACGAGGAGAACGACCCAGCCTTGTTCGTGCGCGACGCGACCCACCGCGATACCGAGAATCGCATGATCTTCGTAGGCGACGATTGCGTGGTCTGCGCTGCACGACGCCAAAACCTCGGCCAGTGAGTAGACGGGCTCAAAACCTGCGCCACGAGCCTTTTCCCACAGGACCAAGAGCGCGTCAGTATCGACCGGCTGAAAGTTCCTGTATCTCGCTGACATAGGAGATACATTATCGCACTCACATTGTTGCCAGTGGTGTGCCTTTGGCAGGAGACAAACCGGTGACCACGAGCATTCAATCCCTACAGATACGAGAGTCGGTATGCTCGAAAAGTGCCTAAATCACAAACGACCGGTCATCGAATTGACCTTCAAGTTCTTCGGGCATTAGCTGTACTTTCGGTTGCGATTTACCATTTCTGGCCTTCCGCATTGCCCGGTGGGTTCGCCGGCGTTGATGTGTTTTTCGTCATTTCAGGGTTCTTGATTACCTCGCTCATCGCGCGAGAAATTGAGCGCACCGGCAAACTGAATCTCGCCAACTTCTGGATACGGCGAATTCGGCGTATCTTCCCCGCGGCCGCTACCGTCATAGTTTTCGTAATTGTTGCCGTGGCCACTTTCGGTGGACCTCGCCAAGTGGCGACGTTGGCCAGTCATGCCATCGCCTCCGTTTTTAGCGGCGAAAACTTTTTGCTGTGGTGGGAATCCACTGACTACGAGGCGTCAACGAACAGCGCCTCACCGCTGCAGCATTACTGGTCTCTTGCGGTCGAAGAACAGTTCTATATGGTGTGGCCACTAATCCTCGTGAGCGTGGTTCCGCTCGCGCTACGTATTAACCGACCTTTTCTCGCCACGTCGCGGGTGGTGATCCTGGCACTCGGTGGTGTTTCGTTGGCCTACGCCGTGGGACGGTGGGCGTTGGATACCGCGAGTTATTTTGACCCCTTCGCTCGCGTCTGGGAATTGGCCCTCGGTGCCGCGGTAGCTCTCGGTCCGACACTTCTGACAACAATGCCGACGCGAATCATCCACATCACCCGAGGCCTCTCATGGCTCGGATTGATTCTCGTGTTTCTGCTCGACGGACTAGAGAAGTTTGTGCCGGGCATCGGTGTGCTGCCAGCCGTGATTTTGGCCGCCATTATCGTTGCACTCCCCACCGCGTCGACCGACCAAGATTCGACCATCATGCGAACAACCAAAAATGCGTTGGTGTGGGTTGGAGACCGATCATTCTCAATTTATCTGTGGCACTGGCCACTTGTGTTGCTTGCGCCGTTCGTCATCAACCGCGAGTTGACCGTTGCCGAGTTGGTCCTTCTCTTCGTCGGTGTTCTCGCCGTATCGGACCTAACGTTCCGATTTGTTGAAAATCCCGCTCGGCAATCTCGCCAAAAATGGCTGTCGAAGCCCCGCATAATCCTCCCCACCACGCTCGGAGTCTGTGTGACTCTGACCGCATCCGCATTGGTTCTGCCCGTTGATCTTGGAATCAAAGAACTCCCCCGTGACTACCTCGCTGCGATGACAAGCGAAGCCCGAGACCTCACCGCAGTTGCCGCTGACTCGCCGTCCAGGAATTACCCTTTCGTCGAACCGCACTGCGGTGGCGCCGCTGACGCGGTTTTTGAATGTCCGACCGTGAGCGGCGTCACTTATGACCCGTTGCAGAAGACCAAAATTCTCGAAGAAGACGGGAGGGAAGGGTGCGACGTTCGCATCCCGCCAGATGCCGAAATGTGTCTCTATGGCGATGCAACGTCGAGTAGACGGATAGCACTGGTCGGGGATTCTCATTCGAGAACCTGGCAAGGCGCAATCCACAATCTCGGTGTGAGAGCCGGTGCCGCTGTCGTCTTCTTCACTCGTCCAGGGTGTGGCTTTCGTTCCGATGCCACCAGGAATTGTGAGATACACAACGAGAAAGTCCGCGACAAAATAGTGAAAGGCAACTATGAGCTCGTAATCGTGGCTCAGGCTGCCCGGGCTGAGGACCAATCACGATATACCGAAGCGCTTGGCTACTTCGCAGATCGCGGAATTCCCCTCGTTGTCATCAAGGACAACACGTTTTTGTCACCAGAGACGGCTAATTGCGTGTCCTACACGTTTCCCGACATCGACGGATGTGCACCCGCACGTTCCGAGAGTCTGCGCTCCGATGATCCCACCGCAGGTGCGGCAGAAGAACTGGGCATTCCCGTGATTGATTTCACAGTCATTTATTGCGGTCCGCGGACGTGCGCCCTTTCACTCGGCGGCTATCAGATTCACCGAGACGGCGGCCACATGTACAACGATTTCGTCCAAACTCTCACCCCTTTCCTCTGGAGTGATCTGAGGGAACTAGGGTACTTCGCAGAATGACTCGCCCAGGAATCGACCAGACGATTTCACACGCACCAGGAATCCATTTGGCACTTCCACTTCCAGGTGCCCTCGCAGGACGAGGTTTCCTCGCGAGCAGATAGAGTCATGAAATGAAAACTAACAATCGGCTTGTCGTTGTTGTGCTCTCCGCCCTAT
>JBIIBI010000047.1:0-6779 GCA_044239485.1 Microbacteriaceae bacterium
CGAGCGCGGACTCATCGAGGTTCTGCCCCTCACTCACATTCGCGGTCGGTCACTGCACGACGCGTTCGTCATCGTCGACGAGGCTCAGTCGCTCGAACGCAACGTCTTGCTCACCGTTCTCAGTCGAATCGGCCAAAACTCGCGCGTCGTCCTTACTCACGATGTCGCCCAGCGCGACAACCTGCTCGTTGGTCGACACGATGGAATCGCGAGCGTCATCGAAGCGCTCAAGGGACAGAACCTGTTCGGGCACATCACCCTGCAGCGCAGTGAGCGATCGGACATCGCGGCTCTCGTCACCGACCTGCTGGACAACTACGAGATCGCGTAGGGTGGCGCGAGCGCTCCGCTAGGTTGGAGCGAACGAGCCCCAAGGAGTCCTTTGTCGTATTTGTTGGCCGCATCGGCCGAAATGCTGTTCACCGAACTGCCGTTCGTCGAGCGCGTGCGCGCGATTCACGAGCGCGGGCTCGGAGTCGAAATCTGGAACTGGACGACAAAAGATTTGGACGAGCTCGCCGCGACCGGTGCGAACTTCACGTCGATGACGGGATACATCGAGGGCGACCTGCTCGAAGAGGACGGCATCGCCCGATTCCTCGAAACCGCCGAGCAGTCCATCGTTGCCTCGCGAATCATCGACGCCGATCGACTGAACGTTCACGGAACAGGACTGGACGGCGATGGGCAGGCGATTCGCCCGCGTGAGTCGGTGACGGCCGCCGAACGGCAGACCGCGAAAGACACGCTGTCGCGGCTCGCCGACCTCGGGGCCAAACACGACGCGGTGTTCATGCTCGAGAACCTCAATCTCGCGGTCGACCACCCCGGAACGCCGTTCGCGCGGGCGGAGGACACCATCGAACTTGTGTCGAGCATCGACAATCCGCACCTGCAACTCAACCTGGACCTGTATCACGCACAGATCGGGGAGGGGAACCTGGTCGAACTCGTTCGGCAGGCTCTGCCGTGGATCGGCGAGATTCAGGTTGCAGATGTTCCCGGGCGACAGGAACCGGGCACGGGCGAAATTAACTATTCGCGGATTGCGCGGGAGCTCGATGCCCTTGGATTTGACCGCGTTGTCGGACTAGAAGGTTGGGCATCGGGGGATTCGAACGCCGCACTTGATGCGTTTGTCGAGGCGTTCACGGTTTAGCGAACCGCCGCCCGAACAGGCGACGCGGTTAGGGCTCGAGGAAGCGAATTTTCTTAGCCTCCATGATGACCTTGAGTCGAGCAATCGCTGACTTGCCCATCCCGTGAAGAGCGGTGAGATCTTTGAGAGAAATCTTGCGGAGGTCGGACACCTTGTACAGTTTCGCATCGACGAGTGCACGGCGAGCCGGTGCGCCTAGTCCAATCCCACGCCACTCTCCGTCGAAGTCCTCGTATTTCGACACGTCGCCGACGGGTGGCTTGAACGCTCGACGCGGCGCGGGCTTGTTCGACATGACTGAAGTCTACGAGCGCGGCGGACGAGCGGACCGGCGTTTCGGCCACCAGTAGATTCCTGCGGACAGCACCAGCGCGATGAGGGACGGAGTGCCGAATGCAGGTAAGACCCACAACGCCCATGCGGTTTCAATCGCGAGCAAGACAATCAGAGTAAGCGCGGTGCGAGGAAATCGACCGCGCAATCGGGCCAGGATCGCGAAAACGATCACCGCCAGCGCAAACAACACTTGCGCCAGCAACATAAGAGTCACAACGAGCGCGAGGGATTCCATTTCGCCACCTGACGTTTGATGAGGGTCCATCCGCCGGTCGACCACAGCGCCCAGAGCACAAGGAGCGGTTGAAAGAGAAGGCGGATGCCGCGGGCCTGGTCCGTGTCGAGCCCGAACGCGTCGATTCCGTTGACGAACTGAGAGATGTTCCCGGGGAAGATTGCGATGAAGAACAACGCCGCCGCGATACCCACCAACGCCTTCCAGCGGAACAAAAGGATGAGAGCGAGGCCAAGGACGATTTCGACGATACCCGATGCGAGGACGACGAAATCCGCGTCGAGCGGGACCCACGCTGGAACCTGGGCCTGGAACTCGGCACGAGCCGAACCGAGGTGGCTGATTCCGGCAGAGGTGAGCGCCAACCCCAAAAGGATGCGTGCTGCGGTTCGAGCCCACCGGCCTATCGACGCGCGATTCACAAGATTACTTCGCGACGCCGGGGCGGGTCATCGACAACAGGTCGAGAGCGGCATCCAATTGCTCGAGCGTGATTTCTCCTCGTTCGACATAGCCGAGGTCGATGACCGCATCGCGGACGGTGAGCCCGGCTTTGACCGAGTGTTTGGCGATCTTTGCCGCCGCTTCGTAGCCGATGATGCGATTGAGCGGTGTGACGATGCTGGGAGACATGCCAGCGAGTGCCGCCGCACGTTCCGCGTTGGCCTCGAGACCGTCGACGGTCTTGTCCGCAAGCACACGGCTCGAGTTTGCGAGAAGCCGGATGGATTCGAGAAGAGACGTTCCCATGACCGGGATGGCGACGTTGAGTTCGAACGAACCGGACGCACCCGCCCAGGCGACGGTGGCGTCGTTTCCGATGACCTTGGCGCAGACCATGAGTACGGCCTCAGGGATGACCGGGTTCACCTTGCCGGGCATGATGGACGACCCTGGTTGAAGGTCAGGGATGTTGATTTCAGCGATGCCCGTGTTCGGGCCAGAACCCATCCAGCGGATGTCGTTGCAGATCTTCGTGAGCGACACCGCAATGACTCGCAGTGCACCTGACGCTTCGACGAGTCCGTCGCGCGCGCCCTGCGCTTCGAAGTGATCTTTCGCTTCGGTAATGGGGAGTTTGGTCGACGACGCTAGTTCGGCAATGACGGCCGCCGAGAATCCCGCCGGAGTGTTGATTCCGGTTCCGACCGCGGTACCACCGAGGGGGACCTCGGCGACGCGAACGATGGTCGACTGGATGCGTTCAATTCCGAGGCGAATCTGGCGCGCGTATCCGCCGAATTCTTGTCCGAGGGTGACGGGAGTTGCGTCCATGAGGTGCGTGCGACCGGGTTTCACCATCGACGCCCAGGCCTTCGCCTTTTTCTCGAGGGACGTCGCGAGGTGGTCGAGAGCGGGGATAGCGTCACCGAGAAGTGCCGCGGTGACCGCGAGGTGAACCGACGTGGGGAACACGTCGTTCGACGACTGCGACGCGTTCACGTGGTCGTTCGGGTGAACCGTGTCGCCGCGCTTCGTTGTCGCGAGAGTAGCGAGGACCTCGTTGATGTTCATGTTGGAGGACGTGCCAGAACCGGTCTGATACGTGTCAACGGGGAAGTTGTCGTGGTGCTTCCCCGCAATGATGTCGTCGGCCGACGCGACGATGGCGTCACGGATGTCGGCCGGGATGATGCCCAACTTTTCGTTGACGATGGCAGCCGCACGCTTGATTTGGGCGAGGGCAACGATCTGTGCCGGCTCGAGTCCGCTTCCCGAGATGGGGAAGTTCTCGACCGCGCGCTGGGTCTGAGCGCCGTACAGCACGTCGACGGGCACGCGGACCTCGCCCATGGTGTCGTGTTCAATCCGGAACTCGCTCACGGTGACTCCTTTAGTATTTAGTCGATATCGCCAAAGACGATGGAGGGGATTACGTGACCCTCACGCAGGTTGTACGTCGCGCCAACGATACCGAGGCTACCGTTTGCGACGGCGTCCCCGGCAAGTTCGCTGTGCGACAGCAGTTCGGCAATCGTGTCACGAAGGTGTTCCTTGCCGACGTCATCGACGGCGATTTGGTCGACATCGTTCGTCCCGTTGGCGAGAAGCACTCGGTCGATCGCCGGTTGGATTGCATCGGTGATGGAACGGATGTTCACGGGGAGTGGCGTCGCGTCGGGAAGACGAGATTCGATCGCAGCTCGAACAGCCCCGCAGTTATCGTGGGCAAGAACGAGGATGAGGCTCACTCCGAGGGCACTGACCGCGTATTCGAGGGATCCGATGACGGATTGAGAGATAGTTTGCCCCGCGTTTCGGACGACGAAGATGTCACCGAGTCCAAGGTCGAAAATGATTTCGGCCGACAGTCGGGAATCCGCGCAACCGAACAGTGCCGCGAACGGACGCTGTCCCTCAGCGAGCGCATCCCGGTGATCGACGTCCTGCCGAGGATGTGCGAGCGTGCCGCTGATGAATCGGCCGTTGCCGGCAACGAGGTGCTTCCATGCATCGCGAGGCGTAGCAGGACGGTTCTCGGTCATTTCTGGGCCCTTCCCTGTCACTTGGCGTTCACGGACTCGAGCGCGCGAGACGCCACGAGTTCGATTTCGTTCACGTCGGCGGTACCCGACACGACCAGAATACCGCCGGACGGGAGGGCAATTTCGTAAACATTTCGATAATTCCCGGGGTTGTCGAGTGCCGACCGGTCGTATTGAGTCCAGGTCGAACCGTCGATGACGACGGGCGACGCGGGGGAGTCATCGAGCACTTCGGCTACCTCGGGGGAAACGTCAGCCAAGAACTCGTGAACGACAACGAAGCCGTTCGTCGGCGAAACGAATCCGATGTACCACTCGGGGTTGTCCCCGGCCCGATAATCCGCCCGGTTCGCCCACCAATCGCCGTCGGCAGCCGCAAACTCGGGGTTGACGAGAAGGACAGAGTTGGGGGCGTCGTTGCGGACGGAACTCCAATCAACTTCGGCGCGCTCGGTCGGTGTGGGTCGAATCGAAATCAAGACGATGACGAGCACAACACCGAACGACGCGAGGAGAGCGCCGATGAGCGTGAAAACGTTGTGCCGATTGCGGCGTTCTTGCGCGGAACTCACTCCGCGGTCTTTCGAGCGGCGTCGAGCCGCTGCCGAGCACCGGCGAGCCATTCCTCGCATCGCTTGGCGAGCGCTTCGCCGCGCTCCCAGAGTGCGACTGATTCGTCGAGGGACGCAGTGCCCTTTTCGAGGGAATTCACGATTGCGACGAGTTCGTCACGGGCCTGTTCATAGGTGAGAGTCGATACCTCGGGGAGTTTGTCAGCCATGGTTCAACGTTACCTTTCGTTAGTTCGCGGTCGTTGCGATGTCGCCGTCGGCGACTCGAAGAGTGAGGGGATCGCCCGTCGCCACAGTTCCGGTTGAGGTGACGACGGTTCCCGCTGCGTTCCTCACGATCGCATATCCGCGGTCGAGGGTGTTCTGCGGAGACAGTGTTCGCAATTTGCCGACGATTCCGTGCAGGCGGTCGGCTGTCTGGTGGACGAGCGAATCCACGAACGTCGACCCGCGATAAGCGAGATTGGCGAGGTCGTTTTCGTGGCGCTCGAGGTACGCGAGGGGGCTCGCCATGACCGGGCGTGAGACCAACTGCCGAATTCGGTCAATCTGGTTGGTGATGGCGGTCGTCACAATCTGTCGACCACGCGCGCGCAGTTGGTCAATTTCGGCTAGGTCCGCGGCGACGTCGGGAACGACTCGTTTGGCGGCGTCGGTTGGCGTGGACGCCCGAAGGTCGGCGACCTCGTCGAGAAGTGGTCGGTCGTTCTCGTGGCCAATCGCGCTGACAATCGGGGTCACGCACGCCATCGCGGCGCGCACAATCCGTTCATCGCTAAACGCGACCAGTTCGAGGAACGCTCCGCCGCCTCGGGCGATGATGATGACGTCGACCTCGGGGTCGGCGTCGAGCTGCGCGATTGCGCCGGGAATCTGCGCCGTCGCGCCGTCGCCCGAGACACCCGTGTAGATGGTTCTGAATTGGACGTCGGCCCAACGATTACGCGCATTGACGAGAATGTCCTTTTCGGCGTCGGAATCTTTCGAGGTGATGAGCCCGATGCACCGCGGGAATTTCGGCAGAGGCACCTTTCGGGATTCGTCGAACGCCCCTTCAGCCAGAAAAGTCGCACGCAATTTCTCGATGGCGACGAGAAAGTCGCCGAGCCCCTCGTGGCGAATCGCGTTGGCGACGAACTTCAGCTCGCCCCTTCCCGGCCAATAATCGAATTGACCGAACAGGCGAATCTTGTCGCCCATGCCGAACTCTTCACCCGATGCCGTGACGGTTGAACCTTCGATTTTGCAATTGATTCTGGACGTCTCGTCTTTGAGGCTGAAAAACACCATGTTTTTCCAGGTGCTCCACTCGGCGATTTCGCCCTCGAGCCAGAAGGATTTCCAGGCGGCGATCTTGTCGCGGGCGACTCGCGACGCGACGCTCACCGACAGCGGTGTGATGTCCTCAGGCGCGTCCGTCATGGTTTAACCGTACCCGCCACCGCCGACGGCGGGCGGTACTGTGGAGGCTTCTCGCGGAAAGGAATTCAATGCGTCCCGCTACGTATGTTTATGACGACCTCGGCGCTCTCGACAACGCTGCGGGGATGGTTCCCCTCTACCTTCGCGACCTCGTGGTGATGACACCCGAGACCGGTTTCGAGGATGAGCCCATCGTGCTCGACGCGATGCCCAGCACCGACCACGGTGACGATTTCATGGACCGGATCATCGCGATGCTCACCGACCTGCCTGTCGTCTTCACGATGTCTGCGCTCATTGGCGAGCGAACGGACGTCGAGGCGGCGCTCGGTGAACCGCTCACGAAGGCGACGTTGAACCTCGCCGGGTTGAGGAAAACCCACGTTGCGTTCGACGGGGAATACGAATGGGATTCGGACGAGAACGGACTGATTGTCGAATGGACCAACGGGGAGTCCGTGGTCCGACTCCATGTCCCCGACCCTCGAGAGGGAACCGATTTCATCCTTGTCGCGAAAGACCCCGACGGCAACGTCGAGTGGCGGTCGATGGCTGACATCGCGGCCGCC
>JBIIBI010000048.1:0-6582 GCA_044239485.1 Microbacteriaceae bacterium
TCGAGCAACAAAGACCGTAGCGACCGCCGGTTGGCCGCGCCGAAAATTTTGTTGCGCGATCTTGAACTGAGTTACCAAAACAAGACCCGCGACGAGCTCGTTTTCGGGCCAATGTCCGTCGAGATTCCCCCGGGACAAACAGTCGCGTTGGTCGGACCATCCGGATGCGGAAAATCCAGCCTGCTCAAGGCAATTATTGGCGACCTCGAACCGTCGTCGGGAACCATCGGTTTTGAAAGCGGATCGGCAACGAAAACGAAGCTTTCGGTGGTGTTCCAACAAAACACTGTTTTCCCCTGGCTGACCGCACAAGAGAACGTGGCGTATCCGCTTCGCCTATCGGGATTGTCGAAACGAGAACGTGACGACAAGGCAACCGACTGGCTTTCACGAGTGGGGCTACGCGACAGCATCGATAAGTACCCGGCAGAGCTTTCTGGTGGAATGTTGCAGAGGGTCGCTCTTGCGCGCGCATTGGCGCACGAGCCCGATCTGCTGGTTCTTGACGAACCGTTCGGTCAAATCGACGAACTCACCCGCTTAGATCTGGGACTGCTTCTCCAAGGTCTGCTTGCGGAAACCAACATCACTACGCTTTTTGTCACGCACTCGATTGACGAAGCCGTGTTGATTAGTTCCCGAATTTTTGTCTTTTCCAAGGGTCCTGCGCGGCTACTGCTCGATGTGCCCAACCCGCTTGGCGTGTCACGGCAAAGCACGACTGTCACTGAGAAGACGTTTATTGATTTGCGAAACACGGTTATGCAGACACTCATTCAGGATCGGCCTTCACTATGACATCGGTTTCCGCGCGGCTTAAATCCGCGACGCAGTTACTCACCAAGAACAAGTCTGCGACGGTCTTGTTGGGACTGATTGCGCCCCTCGCGCTTTTGGCGCTCTGGGAATACTTCGCGGCCACGCAAGTTATCAGTCCGATTTTCTTTCCGCCTCCTTCCCGATTACTCGAAGTTGGACTGCAGTTGGCCGCAGACGGAACGTTATGGCTGCACATTCAGACAACACTTGGCCGCTTGGCACCCGCCTTTGTTCTCGGCACTTTTTCCGGATTAGTCGTCGGGCTGGTGTTGGGATCATCGCGATTGATGCGTGCTCTCTGGGAGCCGAGCCTCCTCGCACTCTATTCGGTTCCCAAAATTGCGTTACTTCCCATTTTTCTCGCGATTTTCGGTGTCGGCGAGGGCGCATTGGTCGGGCTCGTCACGACGTCGGTTTTCTTTTACGTGTGGATTTACACCATGACGGCGGCGATGAGAACACCCGAGAACCTTCTTGTAACGGCCCGGGCTTTTGGCGCCAGTCGATTTGATATTGTCACCCGGGTCATCTTCCGTTCCGCGCTCCCAGAGACCATGTCTGGGGTGAGAGTCGGTGTCACTGTTGCACTGCTGGTCTGCCTCACCGCCGAATATGTGCTTGGGGCGGACGGTATTGGATACCTCATCTTGGGATCCCGCAGTTTAGGGCAGCACGCTCAGTCGTATCTGGGAATAGTGATTGCATCAGTCACGGGCCTGCTGTTGCAACTTGGGGTAAAGAAACTCGACAACCTGCTGAATCCTGGATTCAAAAGCGCCTTCAAAGAAGTCTAGAAACCGATAGGGTATAAAAATGTTAAATTTCGTGAAAAGAGTTGCCGCCGTGGCACTTGTGGCGATGTCACTTTCTGCGTGTTCGGTTCCCGCCCAAGAAAACGGGGGTGACGGAACCTTAGTTCCGTCATCGTTAGAACCCAGCGCACTGCCCGAGAGAACCGTGCTGAAGGTTTCCAGCGCCGGAAGTTTCGAGTTCATGACAGCTCTTTATGTGGCTGAGGCGTTCGGTGAGTTGGAAAAAGAGAACATCGCCATCGAATACGTAACCTTGCCTTCGGGGGACGCAATCCCTGCTCTGGGACTCGGTCAAGTAGACGTGAGCTGCGTCGGAATCGCCGCAACGTTATTCAACGCGGTTGCTGATGGGGCCGACGTTCGACTTGTCTTTCCCGGCCCGTCGAGCCCCAACGGTGATGGCCTTTGGGTCTCCACTGCATATGCAGAAAAAGCGGGCAAAATGGGTGCAATTCGAATCGCGAACTCGCAGGGTCGCGCGTGGCTTGGTGTCGTTCCCGTGAAGCGATACCTCGATGACATCGGCGTGAATCTCGAAAACGTTGATTTTCAAACACTTCCGATCGCGGATATTGCGACCGCCCTCGAACTGGGGTCCGTAGACGCGGCGTGGTTGAACTCGCCTGCTCACCTGCCTTTCCAAGAACAAGGCACAGCAACGCGCGTGGCTTCTTATCAGGGTTCAGAGGTGGCAACCGGCTTCGCGTTCGGATCACGACTCTTGCGAGAAGAACCCGAAGTCGGACAAGCCTTCATCCGGGCGCTGATGCGAACAATTCAGACGCACCTCACGGCGGACTATAAATCGAATCCCGAGATCGTGGTGGCACTTGCGAAGTCCCTCGGTTTGTCGGAATCACAAATCGCGGAAGGCGCTGAATTGGATTTCGCCTTCGAATTTGAGCCGACTCTGCAGACTGCCGGCCAAGAGATCTGGATTAGTTTTGGCGATGTACTTTCGTACGATGAACCACTAGCTCCAGATGCCTACATCGACCCGAGGTTCACGCAGAGCATCACGGTCGAGTAGCGCGCCAGGGCTAGCCCTCGGTGAGCGGGCTCACGACTCCGCCATCGATTTCCCGGCGGAATGCGGTCAATATGTCGTCGAGCGGTTGGGGTCCAAGTCCGAGCACCGATTTGGTGTGCTCGTTAGCGAGGCTCGAATCCACGGGGACCGGCCCGGGGAACAGTTCCGCGGCTGGCGGCTCTCCCTCGGTAATCAGGTGACGCGGTAGGTCGAACACGTCACAGGCGGCGTAGGCGAGTTCCATGCGGGTGACGGCAGTGTCGCCGACGAGGTGAAACGTCCCGGTCGCGTCGCGCGCGATGATTCGGGCGATTTGCGCCCCGGCTTCAGACGCGAGTGACGGAGTTGTGATCTGGTTCACGTTGGGTCCGCCCCAGACCTGAAACTCGTTCCCTGCGCGAAGCGACCGCACGAGCGTGTCGACGTAAAACCCGAAACCGACGTCCTGCAACCTCGGTGCCTCGGCGATTCGATGACGTCCCATCACCCCAGCCACCCGCGCGACGACCCCTCGGCCCTCCAGTGAACTGTGAACGGCTTGCTCGGCGAGGCCTTTCAGATATCCGTAATAGTTGATGGCGTTGCCATGATTGGATTCGAGCTCACGATGTCCCGTGCCGTCCATCACCCAGTCGGTCGAAATGAAAATGAACTTCTGCCCGTTGGCGTCGGCGATGCGGGCGAGTCGCTCGGTCAGCGCAACGTAATTCTCGTAGGCGACTTCTCGGTCGTTGAGAAGACGCCGAAAGTCGCCCGCGATCGCGCAGTGAACGAGCGCGTCCACGCCATCGAGAGCGCGTGAAATTGATTCGTCGGACGAATAGTCGACATCAACCAGTGGCCATGGTGCGGAGTGTGCGGACCCGTCGCGGGTAAGCCCGACGACCGAGTGACCCAGCAAGAGCAGGGTTTCAGAGATGTTGCTGCCGACAAATCCCGTCGAGCCGGTTATCGCAATGCGTGCCATGGGGTCTCCCTCGGGTAAGCGCGTATCTATATTGTAGGTTTGTCCTAACAATCGAAAGGAACGCTGTGAGCGATCTCAATATCGGACTCATCGGTTCGGGCCGAATCGGCCAGGTACACGCGGGCAGTATCGCCGACACCAAGGGCGCTAACCTCGCCTGGATTTGCGACCCTTTCGTCGACGGTGCGACAGCGCTCGCGGCGGAATTTGGTGGAAAGGTCACGGCCGACCCCGAAGATGTTTTTAAGTCTGGCGAGGTCGATGTCATTGTCGTTGCCTCACCGACGCCCACACACCTCGACATGATTGAACGTGCGATTGACGAGGGAATTCACGTTCTCTGTGAAAAGCCCATCGACCTCGACATCGCCAAAGTCGAAAAACTTCGCGACAAGGCGAACGCAGCGAATGTTCACATCGCGATCGGTTTCAACCGTCGTTTCGACCCGCAGTTCGAATCGATCCAGAAGCGCGTCGCCGCCGGCGAAGCGGGCAAGCTCGAACAGCTCGTCATCCTGTCGCGTGACCCCGGCCCAGCTCCGCGCGCCTATATTGCGGTCTCGGGTGGAATCTTCCGAGACATGACGATTCACGATTTCGACATGGCGCGATACTTTGTGCCCGACATCGTCGACGTATATGCGGCCGGCACGAACGTTTTCAGCGACGACATCAAAGCCGAGAACGACTACGACTCGGTCTCGGTCACAATGCGCGGTCGCGGCGGCGAGATCATCGTCATCGTCAACTCGCGCCACTCGGCCTATGGTTACGACCAGCGCCTAGAGGCGTTCGGCGACAAGGCGATGTTCCACGCCCACAACGTGTCACCGACGACAGTTCAGAAATACGATGCCAACGGAACCGGACAGGCCGAGCCGTTCATCGACGCATTCCTCGTTCGATACGCGGTGTCGTACCGACGTGAACTCGCACTGTTCCTCGACGGAATTCGCGATGGGAAGAACTACAACCCGACGTTCGACGATGGTCGTGCCGCGCTGATTCTGGCCGATGCCGCGACGGAATCGGCTCGAACGGGGAAGTCCGTGTCGGTCGACGGCAAGCTCTAACACCTAACGACGAACGGCCCGAGGAAACCCTCGGGCCGTTCGTCGTTAGCAACTATTCGCCGAGCAGGGAACGCAGATACGTGACGCTCGCTTTGGCGTCGATGATGGGCCCCTCGCCTTCAGCCGGTTCGGCGGTGACCACATAGTCCTGTTCCAACACATACCAACCCGAAAAACCAGCCGACTCGAGAGAATTCACGATTGCCGCGACATCGACGTCACCCTGACCGAGCGGCACGTACATTCCGGCGGCAACTCCCTCGTAGTAGCTCCATTCGCCGGACTTCACTTTGTTCGCCAGCGCGAGGTTGACGTCCTTGGCGTGAACGTGCTTGACGCGGTTCGCGTGATCCCGAGCAAATGTGACCGGGTCGGCTCCGCCGATAAGCATGTGTCCGGTGTCGAGGCAGAAACCGATAGACGTCCCGGCGAGCACGCGCGCGACGTCCTCTGCCGATTCGATGATGGTTCCCATGTGGGGGTGGATGACCGCGAGAATTCCGTATTCGGCGGCGAGTGCCTCGAGCTCGGTGAGGTTCGTGAACAGCGTCTGCCATTCGGCGTCACTAAGGACGGGTCGGTTGTCGTAGCCGTCGATGCCGGTACTCGCGGCGAGCACCATGGCCTCGGCGCCGGCAGCCTTGAACACCTCGAGTTCGGCGCGAATCTCGGGCTTTGGGTCATGGGCAGCATTGTGAAGGACAACAGGAACGAATCCGCCAACAGCAGTCAGTCCGTGTTCGCGAAGAGTTGCGACGCGGCCGGCCGCCTCGACGGGCAAGAATCCCAACGGGCCGAATTCGCACGCGCTGTAGCCGAGTTCCGTCATTTCACGGAGGACTCGGTCTTGGCTCATTTGGTGGCCCCAATCGAGGACCTCAATTACTCCCCAGGAGATGGGTGCACCAGCGATTTTTGCGCTCATAATGGCGGTTTTCCTTTCGGCGGTCCGGCTGTTTTCGCGGGACGATTGAGTAAGTATCAATTGGGTAACGGTGGCTAAATGTGAGTCTACAACTCCCATTTGATATGACATAGTTACTTATGTCGTGCATCGCCCTAGATGCACGAAGGACAATTAAAACTCAAGGAAGAGAGGCTTCAATGTCCTGGAAGAAATTCGCGGCACTCGCCGCAGTATCATCGCTCGCACTCGCGGGCTGCGCAGCTGGTGGCGACACCGGTGCTGCAACCGACAACTCCGACATCAAGATCTGTGTTTACACGCACGGTGACGGTGGAACGTTCTGGTCGGTTGCTCAGGCTGGTGCCGAAGCTGCAGCTGCAGACCTCGGTGTCACTCTTGACTACCAAGGATCGACAAACGACTCGGCAAAGCAGGCTTCGACCATTGAAGCCGGCGTTTCCGGTGGTTGCTCGGGTATCGCAGCTTCGGCTCCCGATGCTGAAGCCATCACGGACGCAATGCTCGCCGCGGCCGCCGCTGGTATCCCCACCGTCACGATGAACTCCGGTTCGTCGGTGTTCCGCGACCTCGGTGCGTTCACGCACGTTGGTCAGGACGAAATCGTTGCTGGACGCGAAGCTGGACTTCGCTTCAACGACCTCGGTGCAACCAAGATTCTCTGCCCCATTCAGGAAGCAGCGAACTCGGGTCTGACCGACCGTTGCCAGGGTGCACGTGAGACCTTCTCGGGTGAAGTTATTGACTTCAACATCGATGGTGGACTCGCTGACCTCGCTGGTTCGGCTGCCAAGATCCAGGCTGCACTCGAGGCCGACTCGGCCATCGACGGCATCTTCGCGCTCAACGCAGACATCGCAACCGGTGCAGCTCTCGTTGCTTCGGACAACACTGGTCGCAACGCGATCATTGGTACCGTCGACATGTCGGCTGACGCACTCACCGCAATCAAGGAC
>JBIIBI010000049.1:0-6530 GCA_044239485.1 Microbacteriaceae bacterium
ACTGCGGTGGAAACACCCACCGGCGTCGGGTATTGCATGTATATGACTCGGGCAAGCCTGGATGAACTGGGCGGCTTCGACACAACGGCGTTTAAACGCGGTTACGGCGAGGAAAACGATTTTTGCCAGAAGGCTGTCGCCCGAGGATTTCGAAATCTGGTCACGCCCAATATCTTCGTTACCCACAAAGGTGGCGTCTCGTTTGGCACATCAAAAGCCAAGCGAATGGGACGAGCAATCAATGTCGTCGAACGACTACATCCCGGGTATCAAGAGAGAATTTTTGAGTTTATCCGCCGCGATCCTCTCGCATCGATTCGACAATCAATCGATGTGGGACTTCTGAACACCGTTTATCCGAATGGCGCGGAGCTTATCGTTACGCACAATCTGGGCGGTGGTACCGAGCGAGCCATCCTCGAGCATGCAAACGCGCTTGCGGAACGCGGTGTCTGCCCCCTCGTTCTTCGCGCCAAAAAGATCGACACCGATGGATTCACGGTGGTGATGAGCCACGCTCTCGATAGCGTCGGCGACAATCTCGGCGAATACGATCTCCGAACCCAATCCACGGAGTTAGCTCACATTCTGCGGTCCCTTCGCGTTCGCTCGGCAAGCGTTCAACATCTCATCGAACTGAATTGGTTTGCACCAGACCTACTTCTGAACTTTTTCCAGGAACAATCAATATCGTACGAAGTTGTCTTGCACGACTTTTTTCTCATCTGCCCTCGCGTGAACATGACGGACGGAACGGGACGATACTGTGGCGGCGTCGACGTCGCTACGTGCCAATCCTGTGTCATCAACTTTAAATCGTGGTCCCGCGACAGTCCGGCAATCATCCCGTGGCACCAACGGGCCTCTCGGATTTTTGCCGGGGCGACCGCCATTTATGCGCCCTCGCTGGACACGCTGGAACGATTCACTGAGGCTAATCTCGGTGCAAAAATCCAATACCGACCGCACCTCACGCAAGGTTTTTCGCCGATGCCCGACGGACGTCGTTCGATACCGCTTGCCAGTGGGGCTGAAACGGTTGAACGAGACAGAAACATCCTCATCATCGGTACTATTTCGGTCGAAAAAGGCGCTCAATTGCTGCTCGAGGTGGCGCGTCTGGCCGAATCACAGAAGGAAAAGTTGCATTTCCACGTTCTCGGCTTCACGTACTGCGATGCCGAGTTGTCCGATTTGACGAATGTCACAATCCACGGCACTTACGTGGAAGAAGAACTTCAAACCCGTATCCATGAGGTTGCTCCTGACCTCATCTGGTTCCCCGGAATGTTGCCGGAAACGTTCTCCTACACGTTGAATGCCGCCATTGAATCCAGGGTTTGCCCTTCGCTTAGTTTTGACATCGGCGCAATCGGTCATCGAATCATGAGCGAGGGCTTGGGGTGGACCGTGCCGTTGCGCAATGGTCTTGACAGCGCTGCGACGTTGCGTGATGTGAGATTCTTTTCCTCACCCACTCGGTTCAGTGCCTGGACAGGATCCATGTCACGTGCACAACCCGCGGCTCGTGCCGTTTCTTAAGTCATCACGCGCGAGCAGGGCTTCGGTTAGCGGTCTGGGCCAGCGATGGCCGTTGCACTAACCCCGTCCCTAAACACCCGAACTGTCGCGACCTCGTTCGTCACTGCGCACGATTCCTGCCCGCGCGTAGCCGGCTCGCACGGCGTCGGGTCTCCGGCGAGTGCCCTGGTTGCCACCGTCGATGCGGCGAGTTCGGCGGTGCGAATCGCGTCGGTCACCCGCAGAATCACCGCGGCGCCTCCCAATCCGCCGAGCCCCAGCATCACGACTGCACCGAACAAAACGAGGGACGTCACGCTGCCCGACCCGCGATCTAACGCGGTGCGCACTGTGTCACCGTGACGTGGCCCATGAGCGGCAGTGGCGGCGGGAAACGAGCGTCGACGCAAATTTCCAAGGGCTCATGGCGAACCGACCACTCGGCTAGTGGCACGCTCTTTTCCGACGCCTCCAAGCTCGACGCCTCCGGCTCGCCCCGAACAATCGCCCTAGCCGTTTCGGCTGCCACGGATGTCGCCGAGATAGCGTCCATTGACCAGCGAATTGCGCCGATCACAAGCCCGACGACGAGAATCAGAGTGGGGATTGCGATGGCGATTTCCGTCGTAACGAGCCCGCGCTCGTCACGTGACGATCGACAGAGCACCGCTGATGAGGTCGGTTAGAAGGCTTTGAACCGGGTTGCTCTTGAGGACGACGGCGAGTAACCCGGCAAAGCCCGCGGCCGCAACCGTGGCGATGGCGTATTCGGCGGTGGCGGCACCGCGTTCAGAGATATCTGTTGATTGTGAAGTGAATGTTTTGGTCATAAAGTCAGGATGCCAACTTCCAGAATTTCCCGAACTCTTACAAGTCAACCTGTTGAAAGGTCGTGGTCCTGGTCTGCTGTGCGTGGCCGCTGTTAGGCTTGTTTAATGCTGAAAAATGTGGGTAATCACAACCGACGTGATGTTCAGTACCTTCGCGCACTCGCGGTCGTATCCGTTGTGGTTTACCATTTTTGGCCCAGCAGGCTGGTCAGCGGTTTCCTCGGCGTTGATGTTTTTTTTGTAATTTCAGGCTTTCTCATCAGCTCACTGATCCTGAGGGAAGTGAATGCCACTGGAACCATTCGCCTCACTGCTTTCTGGGTGCGCCGAATTCGACGAATCTTTCCCGCCGCGATAACCGTAATCATCGCCACCGCTTTTGCGACATTCCTCTCAGGATCGACCGCTCACATTCTCGCAATCGGTCGCCACATAATCGCGTCAACGTTCAGCTTCGAAAATGTCCTCCTCGGGCTCGACGCAACCGATTACGACCGGCGCAACGAAATGACATCGCCGTTGCAACACTATTGGTCACTTTCAGTCGAAGAGCAGTTCTACCTTGTGTGGCCGATTATCGTCATCGGTGCCGTGTGGCTTGCCGCAAAATCTGGCGTGTCCGTGCGCCGAATGCTCGGAATCGCCGTTGTCGTGATTGCCTCTGCGTCATTTGTGTACGCCATTTTCGTAGCACAGGGTGTCAGCTCGTACTATTTCGATACCCTCGCGCGCGCGTGGGAACTCGCGATTGGGGCTGCCGTCGCGCTGTGGGCTCAACGTGATCGCACGCCGTGGCGCGGGCAATTCATATCCAACAGATTGAGTTGGTTAGCGCTCGCGACAACCTTCGCGATTCCTGGTCTCAACGATTTCGCTCCAGGAATCGGAATTTTGCCAGCAGCGATTACCACTGCGTTCATTCTCGCAACCGGGCCCGTGTCGGCATCAAAGTCGATTCCATTCTTGAAGCCGGTCCACCTTGTGTCGGAATGGGTCGGCGATCGGTCATACTCGATTTACCTGTGGCATTGGCCGGTTTTGATACTCTTGCCATTTTTCCTCGGGTCCGAGCTCAGCACCGCATCAAAGATTGGTGCGCTGGTTCTCATTCTTGTGCTCGCCGAACTGAGCTACCGTTTTGTCGAAAACCCTGTGCGACACGCGAAAGCATCGTGGACGTTCAAGCCGCTTTTCGTCGGTTCCATCGCACTGGTGACTTCGGCAGCGGTTGTCGCGGTGGTTGCCCTCGTTCCGCTCGATCTGGGAAAAAAGGAAACCGGCTCAGACCTTTCGACATTCATGCTCTCTGAGCCGGCCGGGCCACGCACCCCAAGCATGGCTGACAAGTTCCCGTACGCGGCTCCTTACTGTGATGGTGCGGGTGCGGCCGTTTTCAACTGCCCGGACAGCACTGCGGTGGAATTTGATGCGTCGGCGTATCCCCCAGTACCTCCCGCGTCAAGCACTTGCCGACAAGAGGAGCAAAGGAGGGTCATTGATTGCATATTGGGTGACATATCGGCGACACGTAGTATTGCCCTCATTGGCGATTCGCACGCACGCGCGATGTGGGCGAGCCTGGACCTAATCGGTAAACGTGCCGGCTATGCCGTTCACGAATTCCTCGCGCCTAGTTGTTCATATCGCGCCTCCACAAATGACTGGTGCAACAAACGCAATCGCGACGTTCGGCTGCGTATAAACTCGGGCGAGTTTGACCTCGTGGTTCTTGCGCAGGCTTCAAAACCTGTGTCCGCTGACGGTGAGAACCTGCTTCCTGCGGTGAACCCTTATGTCGAATTGTTTGGCGAGCTAAAGTCCAATGGAATCAACGTTGCGGTCGTGAAAGACAACCCGAGGCGCGGAGGGGAATTGTTGTCATGCATTAACTACACCCCACGTGATCTCGGGTCGTGCACGAGTCCGTTACGCCCTCGAGTTGATGTCGCAACCCAGACCGCAATCGATCTGGGATTCCCCATCATCGATCTCGAAGACGCGTATTGTCCAGACGATCTTTGCGCCGCCGTGCGGGGCGGAATGTTCGTGTGGCAGGACAATAGTCACATTTGGCCGTTCTATCACGTGACCGCTGCACCTTTGGTCTGGAGCCAACTCATGGAGAAGGAACTGATACTCCCGCAGCGGTGAACACAACGTACTGTGAGCCAACTTCATCGAAACGCGTTCGTCGAGGAATGAATGACGTTTAGCCTGGAATGTAACTTCTAAACATTAGCCGGATCCGTTGCGATCAACAGCACAGCCGTCCAGTGACACAGGAATGCCACGACGGTGAGAGCGTGGAAAATCTCGTGAAATCCAAAGACCCCGGGCACGGGGTTAGGTCGCTTCATGCCGTACACAATCGCTCCCGCCGTATAGGCAACGCCCCCGAGAATTACCAGAACTGTCATCGTCGGATTGACCGCGAACAACTGAGGCATATACCAAACGCTTGCCCAGCCGAGCGCGAGGTACAGCGGAACGTAGAGCCAGCGCGGGGCGCCGAGCCAGAAAACCCTGAACGCGATTCCGAGTCCCGCTCCGATCCAGACCGCAATCAACAGCCATTGACCGTCCGCCCACGGCAACGCCAAAATCCCCAATGGCGTGTAGGTTCCGGCAATCAGGACAAAGATGTTGGCGTGATCGAGTCGCTTGAGCGTCGCCCGTGCTCGTGGTTTCCATGCAATGCGGTGATACGCCGCAGAGGTTCCGAACATCAGCAGGGACGAAATGGTGAACGCCACGCTCGCCCAAGTGGCGGCCGGCCCGTCAGCGAGACCAACAAGCACAAGCCCTAACACCACGACCACGGGAAGTGCACCGAGGTGGAACCAGCCTCTCAGCATTGGTTTTTCGTCAGGAAAGGCACTGCGCTTTGTTGTGGCCACTTCTCCAGACTAGCCTCGGCCCTTTGGGGCTCTGCCGAAATCTTTAAATCGAGGCGATTAGTCTAAGAGCAGTAATCCCAGCGCTTCCGGCAATTCCTGAACGATAGGACAAGGACGACGATGTCCAACACAACAATCGACAGCCTGTTAAACGAAGACCGCCGCTTTCCGCCATCGGCAGAATTCGTCGCGAACGCCATTGCCCAGCCCGAGTTGTACACGGCCGCGTCGGCGGACCGCCTTGGCTTCTGGGCCGACCAAGCCCGCGCTCTGCACTGGCACAAGCCCTTCACGCAGACTCTCGACTGGTCCGATGCTCCGTTCGCAAAGTGGTTTGCCGATGGCGAGATCAATGTTGCCTACAACTGTCTCGATCGTCACATCGAGGCCGGTCTCGGTGACCGAGTTGCCATTCAGTTCGAAGGTGAACCCGGTGACTCACGCGCACTCACCTACCGCGAGTTGACCGACGAGGTTCGCAAGGCCGCGAACCTGCTCGCGAGCCTCGGTGTTGGGCTGGGCGACCGAGTTGCCATCTACATGCCTCTCATCCCCGAGGCTGTCATCGCGATGCTCGCCTGTGCACGGGTCGGCGCAATTCACTCGGTCGTGTTCGGCGGTTTTTCAGCGGAGAGCCTTCGCGCTCGAATCGACGACGCAGAAGCCACGCTCGTTATCACCGCGGATGGCGGATTTCGCAAGGGTGCCGTGTTCAACCTCAAAGACGCGGTAGACGAGGCCGTCGCACAGACCCCGACCGTCGAGAACGTGCTTGTTGTCAAACGCGCTGGCAATGACGTTGCCTGGGTCGACGGACGAGACCTGTGGTGGCACGACGAGATAGCCCCGATGAGCGATGACCACATCGCGCAGGGGTTCCCCGCAGAAAACCCGTTGTTCATCCTGTACACCTCCGGAACCACGGGTAAACCGAAGGGAATCCTGCACACGAGCGGCGGTTACCTCACTCAAGCGTCGTTCACCCACCGCAACGTGTTCGACCTTCACCCCGAGTCCGACGTTTACTGGTGCACCGCCGATATCGGTTGGATCACCGGCCACTCGTACGTCGTCTACGGACCACTCGCCAACGGTGCAACCCAGGTCATTTACGAGGGCACCCCCGATTTCCCCGCACCCGGTCGTTGGTGGGACATCATCGAAAAGTACAAGGTCTCGATCTTCTACACGGCACCGACCGCGATTCGCTCGTTCATGAAAGCTGGTCGAGAGATTCCCCAAGCACGCGACCTATCCTCGCTGCGGGTCCTCGGTTCGGTTG
>JBIIBI010000050.1:0-6528 GCA_044239485.1 Microbacteriaceae bacterium
TGGAACTCAGATCATCAACGCCCTGCGGGCTCACGCCGACGCGAACGGCGGTGGAACCATCTCGTGGATCACGGCCGACGACAACGTCACCGCCCAGAGCATCTACGACAAACTCGCGGCCCGTCAAACCTGGGTGACGTACGAGATGGGCAATTAGTTTTCCCCAGCGCCGCCATTCCCGCGGAATATCCAGCGTCGACTCCATCACAATTGCTGAGTGCCACATGTGCCACATGAACCGTTGGGAGAACCTGTTTTCGTCTTCATTGACGAATCAGGCAACTTTGATTTCACCAATCGCGGGACTCGACACTTCGTAGTTTCGGCACACGTCACCAGAACACCGATCGAATGTGGTTCGGGCTTGAGAACTCTGACGTACGAATTCCTTTCGCGCGGACTCATCGATCAGGTTCCATTTCATGCAACAAGCAACACTGTCGGGACAAGAGCACGATTTGTCGACGCACTTTGCTTGACAGCACATTCTTGCCACGTCATTTCATTTGGTATCGATAAATGTCGCCTCGAGAAGCAACTGTGTTCACCGCCGGCATTGCTCGCTTACCTAGCTGCTCTAATGGTCGAGGAACTAGAAAATTCTCTGACATTTCGGGACAAAATCGTCGTGCTTCTGTTCGACACTGCTCTGACGGCAAAGCGGAGGGCGGCGGTTTTGCGTCAGCTCAAAGGCAAACTCAAATCAAGCACACGAACGTTCCGTGTGCTTTTTCGCCCCGTGAAACACGATGTCAATGGTCAAATAGCCGATCATTACGCGTGGGCAACTTTTCGGGCATCAGAATCGCAGGATGATTCATGGCTTCGCAGGTTACCGGGTCCGCATCGAATCCGCTGGTTAAAATGACCATCCCGCCTAGTCTTTCGACATAGCCCAGGGGCTGTTTCAGCGGGATGGAACCTTTAGGTCGATGTTACCAGTCGAACCGGCGCGGCAAAACAAATCCACAGGGGAGTTAGGCCGACTTTTCCTTGGGGATTTTGCGCTCGATCATGGTCGGGGCGGCACCAGTGTCGACGGATTCCTTGGTGACAATGACCTTTGCGATCAACTCGGTCGACGGAACCTCAAACATGATGGGGCCGAGGACGTCTTCGAGAATCGCGCGGAGCCCACGAGCACCCGTCCCACGCTTGACCGCGAGGTCGGCGATCGATTCGAGCGCGTCCTTGTCGAAATCGAGTTCGACGCCATCGAGTTCAAACATTCGTTGGTACTGCTTCACGAGAGCGTTGCGCGGCCCGGTCAGGATATCTATGAGCGCGCTGCGGTCGAGCGGCAAAACAGAGGCAATCACGGGAAGGCGGCCGATGAACTCGGGAATCAACCCGAACTTGTGCAGGTCTTCGGGCTGAACCTCGGCGAACAGGTTCTGTTGTTCGCCCTTGAGTTGCAGAGGAGCACCGAAACCGACGCCGTGACGACCGACGCGCTGCGAGACGATTTCGTCGAGCCCCGCGAACGCACCAGCCACGATGAACAAAACGTTCGTCGTATCAATCTGGAGGAATTCCTGGTGGGGGTGCTTGCGACCGCCCTGCGGGGGCACGCTCGCAACGGTTCCTTCAAGAATCTTGAGCAGTGCTTGCTGAACGCCCTCGCCCGAAACATCGCGAGTAATCGACGGGTTCTCGGCCTTGCGCGAAATCTTGTCAATCTCGTCGATGTAGATGATGCCCTTCTCGGCTCGTTTGACATCGAAGTCGGCGGCCTGGATGAGCTTCAAGAGAATGTTTTCGACGTCTTCACCGACATAACCGGCCTCGGTCAGAGCGGTGGCGTCGGCGACGACGAACGGAACGTTGAGGCGCTTAGCGAGAGTCTGTGCGAGGTACGTCTTGCCACAGCCGGTCGGACCGATGAGCAAAATGTTCGACTTGGCGATTTCGATCTCGTCGTGTGCATCGGCGGGACGCACGCCTTCTTGGGCGCGAACGCGCTTGTAGTGGTTGTACACCGCCACCGACAGTGCGCGCTTTGCGGCGTCTTGACCAACAACATATTCGTCGAGGAACGCTGCGATTTCTTTCGGCTTGGGTAGGTCGATGTCGACGATTTCGTCGCTCTCGCCCTGAGCGGCTTCGGCCATGCGCTCGTCGATGATCTCGTTACAGAGTTCGACACACTCGTCACAGATGTAGACACCGGGACCGGCAATCAGTTGCTGAACCTGCTTTTGAGTTTTCCCACAGAAGGAACACTTCATGACGTCGGTGCTGTCGCCGATGCGTGACATGGTTCCTCCTTCGCGGTCCGTTCCAGCCTAACCCCGCCCGCCCACGGGGTTGAGCAGGGCTGTCAATAACTGTTCGGCGTGGCGCGTAGTGTGGAATCATGTCACGTCACACCGTCATTTCCGCCACCGTCACCGCTCTCGGATTGGCGTTCCTGTCCGCCGGCCCCGCTTTTGCGCACGCAGAATTGATCGGCACATCGCCAGCAGCCGATTCCAGTGTTTCCGATGTCACCGAAGTGACGGTCACCGCTGGCGAGGAACTTCTCGACATCGGCTCGAACGCCGAGGGCTTCGTCATGGTCATCACAGACTCGATGGGCTTGTATTACGGCGACGGGTGCGTCTCGGTCACGGGCGACACCGCGTCGATGGACGTTTCACTCAACGCTCCGGGCGACTATTCCGTCGCCTATCGCGTGGTCTCAAACGATGGCCACCCCGTCGAGGGACAGTTCACGTTCACGGTCACCGGTGATGGGAGTGGTGAACAGTTCGCTGGCTACCCGGAAAAACCTGCATGTGGCATGGATTCGACCCCGATTGCCGGCGTCGAGGTTTTCGAACAGACCGTGGGAATCCAAGGCGCGTGGATTGGGCTCGCAACGATTCCCGTGATTGTCGGGGTAATCTGGTTGCTCGTTCGTCTGCTCGGAAAGAAAGATTCCGAAGACCACCTCGACTAGCTAGGCGAGAACCTTGCGGCTCGAGAGAACCTGGTCGATGAGCCCGTATTCAAGAGCTTCGGCGGCCGTGAGAATCTTGTCGCGATCGATGTCGTTGCGAATCTCTTCCACCGTCTTTTTGGTGTGATCGGAAAGCGTCACCTCGAGCCACTCGCGCAGACGTGCGATTTCTTTCGCCTGAATCTCGATGTCCGATGCCTGACCGCGACCAGCATCACCGGTCGAGGGCTGGTGAATCAGAATTCGCGCGTTCGGCAGCGCGAGGCGCTTGCCAGGGGTTCCACCAGCCGCCAACACCGCCGCAGCGGATGCAGCCTGACCGAGAACGACGGTCTGAATCTGGGGGCGGACGTACTGCATCGTGTCGTAGATCGCGGTCATCGCGGTGAACGAGCCACCGGGAGAGTTGATGTACATGATGATGTCGCGATCGGGGTCCTGCGACTCGAGGACCAACAGTTGCGCCATGACGTCGTCGGCGGACGCGTCGTCGACCTGAACCCCGAGGAACACGATGCGGTCTTGGAACAACTTTGCGTAGGGGTCGAGGAAGCGGGTGCCGTTCGCGGTGCGCTCTTCGAACTGAGGAAGGATGTAACGCGATTCGGGGACGGCGATGCCGTTGTCGTTGGTGTCAAAGTTCATGTGCCTGTCCCCTACTTCGTGTTCGTTCCGCCGCCACCGATGACGTCGTCAGCCGATGCGCGAATGTGGTCGACAAAGCCGTAGTCCAAGGCCTCTTGAGCGCTGAACCAACGGTCGCGGTCGCCGTCTTTCGAAACCTGTTCCGCTGTCTTGCCGGTCGCGGCTGCGGTGATTTCCGCGAGGCGCTTCTTCATGTCGTTGATCAGTTCCGCCTGAGTCTGAATGTCGCTCGCGGTTCCACCGAAGCCACCGCTCGGCTGGTGAAGCAAGACGCGGGCGTTAGGAGTGATGTAGCGCTTGCCCTTGGTTCCGGCGGACAACAAGAACTGGCCCATCGATGCAGCCATTCCGATTCCGACTGTCACGATGTCATTCGGGACGAACTGCATCGTGTCATAAATCGCCATACCCGCGGTGATCGAGCCACCGGGCGAATTGATGTACAGGTAGATGTCTTTCTTGGGGTCTTCAGCCGCGAGAAGGAGAAGCTTCGCTGCGATCTCGTTCGCGTTCTCGTCGCGAACCTCGCTGCCCAACCAGATAATGCGGTCTTTCAACAGGCGGTCGAACACGTTGGGCGGGAACATCGTTTCACTCATTAATTACTCCTTGTGGGCTTGTTAGCCAGCGTACCCAGTACGCACGACGCGTCAGGACGATTTCGCCAAGGGCAAAACTCTGGTGCACCGCGAAGATTAAGGAACGAGGTTCGCCTCGAAGAACGACGCGAGCTCGTCCGCATAACGGTCTGTCTCGGTGAGCATGCCTTCGGTGTGGTCAGCGCCCGCGAACGTCTCGAGTTGAACGTTTCCGCCCACCGACTTCGCGTAGTCGACGAAGTCGAGCGACGATTGATAAGCGAGCCGCTGATCGGCGTCACCGTGCAGGATCAGCATCGGACGGTCGCCCGCCGCGTCGATTGACGAGGTAACCGAGGTCTCGGTCAGGTTGACTCCGTGGAAAATCTGTGCGGATACGAGAGCGAGTTGCCAGAGGAATCCGGGAAAGCCCTGGAACTCGACTTCCTGGGTTGCGGCCGCGTTGAAGTCAAAGATCGTTCCCTCCATCGCAAAAGCCGACACCGTTTCTGTCTTGGCCGGAAGCAAACTTGTGGCGACCGCGCCGCCCGAGACACCAAACATTCCGAGGCTCTCGGGCTTTACTGCCTTTTCCGCCACGAGCCAATCGGCGACGACTGCGAAATCGTCGGATTCTTCTTGACCAGCCGAGTGGCGGCCGTCGGTGCAGGTCGATTCGCCCGCATCGCGGGTGTCAACCAGCAGCACGTTAAATCCACGCTTGACCAGCATTGAACTCGGTAACAGTGCGTTGAAGTCGCGACGAGAAGTGCCGATTCCGTGAGTGACAATTACGGTCTTACCGTTGCCTTCAAGCGGAGTAATCCACCAGGCCGACAGATCGATTCCCTCGGCGACCGGAATCGTGACCGCCGAATACGGCGTGTCCGGAAGCCACCAGGCCGACAAGTCATATCCGACCCACTTGTCCCAACCGGGACCCTCGAAGGGTCCTTCACCTTTGGCTGGAGTGGTGAATTTCTCGGGCGAGTTGTTCACGTCATCGACGTTGATGGCACAGGCCACTTCCGTTCCCGACGTGTACACGTACTCACCGGCAGCGAGACCGCCACCGACGACTACAAGAACGGTCGACCCGGCAATGATTCCCCAAAGTGTGGATTTCTTCATTGACAAAGGTTAGCACCGCACAACAGAAAGGGAGCCCGAAGGCTCCCGTTCGATTTAGTGCTGGTGACCGTCGTGGTCGTCATGGTCATGACCTGCGTGGTCATCAGCAAAGACTGGGTCGGCAACAGAGGCCGACGCGGAATTCGTGAAGTCGGACAGGTCAACGACCTTTCCCTTCGAGTCAGTGACCTTGACCTTGGTCAGCGCGACCGACAGCGCCTTCGAGCGCGCGACTTCGCCAACCATGCTCTGAATCTGGCCGTTCTCGGACACGACCTTGATGAACTCGTTGACGTCCATGCCGTATTGCTGAGCCGACTGCATGAGGTACTGCAGCAGTTCGTCCTGCCCGACCTGGACCTCTTCTTTTTCGGCGAGTTCGTCGAGAAGAATCTGGACCTGGAACGAGCGCGTGGTCGACTCGGTGACCTCGGCGCGGTGGGCATCGTCGCCCTCGCGACCTTCTTGTGCGAGGTGGCGTTCAACCTCACCGGTGATGACGCCCGCGGGAACAGCGATGGTGACCTTCTCGAGCATCGCGTCCAGCAGCGCCTGACGTGCCTTGGTGGCGTTGTCGAACACCGCACGCTTTTCGATCTGAACCTTGAGGTCGGCGCGAAGTTCCTTGATCGTGTCAAACTGGCTCGCGACCTGTGCGAATTCGTCGTCGGCGTCGGGGATCTCGCGAACCTTCACCTGGTTGACGGTGATCTGGATCTCGGCTTGCTCTCCGGCGTTGTCGCCACCGACGAGCGTCGACGAGAACGTCGTCTTCTCGCCGGCGGTGAGCGTCAGGACGGCCTCGTCCAGCCCCTCGATGAGGTCACCCGAACCGACCTCGTACGAAATCGACGACGCGGTGTCTACGGTCTTGCCACCAATCATGGCGGTGAGGTCGAGAACAACGAAGTCGCCGTTGGCGGCCGGACGATCGACGGTCACGAGAGTGCCGAAGCGAGTGCGGACTGCATGGAGCTCGTCATCCACCTGCATCGCGGTGACTTCGGATGTCTCGATCGAAACCTTAAAGGTGTCGAGTTTGGGGATGGTGAACGTGGGGCGAACATCGGTCTCGATCTCGAGAACGAGGTCACCCGAGAAATCTTCTTTCGGAAGAGTCGTGTTGACGATCTCGGGGCGGCCGAGCGTACGAATCTTTTCCGCCTCCGTCGCCATGCGGAAGAACCGGTCGACGCCCTCGGACACGGCGTGGTTGATGACGTCGCCTCGACC
>JBIIBI010000001.1:0-23688 GCA_044239485.1 Microbacteriaceae bacterium
AGCACCCAGTTTGACGAGCCAGTTGAGATCGATGAGGTCGTCAATGATTCCGACGATCGCCATGAGAACAATGCCGATTCCGATTCCGATGACGGGCATGATGTTGACGAAAACTGGCGCAAAAACGGGCAGGTTCGCAGCGACGACAAGCGCGGCACCGAGGCCAAGCACGATGGCGGCACCTCCGAGACGGGGGGTCGGTGTCGTGTGGACGTCTCGATCACGAATCACGGGATAGATCCTGAAGCGGTGGCTCAAATGAAGCAACAGGTGGGAACCAACGAACGAAATGATCGCTGCGACAAACCCAATGATGAGATAGTTCATTCGTTATCCTCGGCAATCACTCCGAGCACATCGCGAATCGCCTCGCGTGAAATAGTCCCGTCGCGCAAAATCCGAACGGGCTTCCCCTCAACTGTCGGTGTCGCGTCGACGATCGTGGAACCGACTCGAGACCCCGACGATTCGCCGGCGTCCAGATACACCGCGACACTGTCTCCCAATTGCGCAAACGCTTCCGCTGCCGTCAGGGCGGCGGGTTCCCCGGTCACATTTGCACTCGACACAGCGAGCGGACCGGTTTCACTCAGGAATTCGCGCACCAGCTCGTGGTCGGGCATTCGAAGCGCAACCGTGCCGTTCGTTTCGCCGAGGTCCCACGCGAGGGTCGACCGGGCAGCGACAACTATCGTCAATCCGCCGGGCCAGAACGCGTCGGCGAGTTTTTCCATTTCGGGAGAGACCTGCTCGGCGAGCGCCATCATCGTGTCAATTCCCGCGACGAGGACCGGCGGAGGCGACTGGCGACCGCGGCCCTTCGCGTCGAGCAACTTCTGGACCGCGACGGGGTTGAACGCGTCAGCCGCAATCCCGTACACCGTGTCGGTGGGGAGAACGACGAGGTCGCCGCGACCAATGGCCTGTCTGGCCAGTCGCAGTCCCGTCAAGGCCTCAGTTGTTTCGAGGCAGTTATAGATTGTGCCCATCCCTGACAGTTTAGCCATCGGCGTCTAACGGACCGCGGTGAGGGCTCGTTCGCGTTGGAGCAGGTCGGTGTGAGTGGTGGTCATCGAGAAACCCGCACTTGCAGCGATGGCACGAACGGCGGCGCCTTGCCCGTCGCCGTGCTCGACGACGAGCGTGCCACCGGGGCGCAAGAGGCGAGCGGCACGAGCGATGAAGATGCGGATGTCTCGAAGCCCGTCCTCCCCGCCAAACAGCGCGCTCTCTGGGTCGTATCCCACAACCTCAGTGTCCGCCGGTTTTTCGGAATCCGGAATGTACGGCGGATTCGCGACAACGACATCAATTGTGCCGTCGAGTTCCGGTAGCGCACTCGCCGCGTCACCAATCACGAGCGTCACGCGGTCGTCGCCGTATCGCGCGATGTTCCGCGCGGCCCACTCGGCTGCGGTGGTCGATAGTTCGATGGCGAACACTTCTGAGGTGGGAACCTCGGTCGCGAGTGCGAGGGCGAGAGCACCCGTTCCTGTGCCCAGATCGACGGCACGAGGCCGCGGTGACGGAACCTGCCGAAGAGCGTCAATCGCCCATTCGGCGACGAGTTCGGTTTCGGGTCGCGGAATGAGCACGCCAGGTCCGACAGCAAGAACCACGTGACGAAAGGGCGACTCTCCGGTGATGTGCTGAAGAGGCTCGCGTGATTCGCGGCGGGCTGCGAGGGTGTCGATTTCCGTCACAATCGCCTCATCCAGATCGACGCCCATGAACGCCTTCGTCGCCACTTCGCTGCGTGTCCACCCGGTGACATGGCCGACGACGAGTTCGGCATCCGCGAGAGCAGAGGCGATGCCGGCGCGGTCGAACCGTTCCGCTAGGGCGGACACGATCTCGCCGACCGAGCTCACGAGCCGGAGGACTCCGTGAGCGCTTTCAATTGCGCTTCTTCGTCGAACGCGATACACGAGTCGATAATCGGCTCCATCGCACCGTTCATCACCTGGTCGAGGTTGTACGACTTGTACCCCGTGCGGTGATCCGCGATGCGGTTTTCGGGGAAGTTGTAGGTGCGGATTCGCTCGGAGCGATCCATCCCGCGAATCTGGCTCTTGCGGGCGTCGCTCGCGACGGCGTCGCGTTCTTCTTGCTGACGCGCGAGCAGACGCGCACGCAAAACGCGCATCGCCGACTCCTTGTTCTGGATTTGGCTCTTCTCGTTCTGACACGACACGACGATTCCCGTCGCAATGTGGGTGATTCGAACAGCAGAGTCGGTCGTGTTCACGGACTGGCCGCCGGGACCGCCCGAGCGGAAGACATCGATGCGGATGTCGTTGGGGCTGATCGCGACCTCTTCGGGTTCGTCGACCTCGGGGAAGACGAGGACACCCGTCGTCGACGTGTGGATTCGGCCCTGCGCTTCGGTTGCGGGAACTCGCTGAACGCGATGAACCCCGCCTTCGTATTTAAGTTTCGCCCACGCGCCGTTGGCGGGATCGGTCGCATTCGCTTTGATGGCGAGTTGCACATCCTTGAAACCGCCCAGGTCGCTGTCGGTGCTGTCGAGAATCTCGACGCGCCAACCACGACTGTCCGCGTAGTGGGTGTACATGCGCAGAAGGTCGGCCGCGAACAGCGCGCTTTCCGCGCCGCCCTCGCCTCCCTTGATTTCCATGATGACGTCTCGGCCGTCGTCGGGGTCGCGTGGAATGAGCAAACGACGAAGTTTCTCTTCGAGTTCGGTGACGCTCGCTTCCATCGGTGCAATCTCAGCGGCGAACACCTCGTCATCCTTCGCGAGTTCCTTTGCGGCGGCGAGATCGTCGCGGGCCGCCGACAGTGCGTCGTGCGTTGAGACGATCTGATTCAATTCCGAATATCGACGATTGAGTTTCTTGGCGCGCGCCGGATTCGTGTGAATCGCCGAATCAGCGAGTTCCACCTGAAGAGCGGCGTGTTCCGCGACGAGACCGTCGATCGATTCGAGCATGAGAACCCTTAGAGGGTGACGACGGCGGTGGCGATGTCGAGGAGTTCGTCTCGAACAGCACCGGGGAATCCGTCGGTCTGGTTATCGATGGTTGCGATGACCGTGAGCGAGCCACCCGTCTCGAGAGCACGGCCGGCACCGAACAAGCGCTTGGTGGCCGAGAAAACGGCGGCGTCAACCGCTCCGTCACCGAGAGGACGCGAGCCCTGAATGACGGCCAGCTGGTTCTTGGCGACACGGGTCATCGAGTCGATGAGGACGACAACGTGGTGTCCCTTTTCGACGAGGCGCTTGGCCCGCGCGATGGCGAGGTCAGCGACGGTGACGTGTTCGTCGGCGTGACGGTCATACGACGAGGCGCTGACTTCTCCGCGAACGCCGCGGCTGAGCGCTGTGACGTCCTCGGGGAGACCCTCTGACACGACGACCATGAGGTGGGCGTCCGTTGCGCTAGCCGAGATCTCGGTAGCGAGGTCGCGAATCACCGTGGTGCGTGCCGTTCCGGCAGAACCGTCAACGAGAACGCGGTCGCCCTTCTTGATCGAACCGAACCGACCCTTCAATCCCAATCCGTCGGTCGCGTGGACAGCGACGAGGTCGTTGAAGTCGTCGCGGACGACGGCCTCTTCCGGCGCAGCACCGTTCACGAAGTCGATCGTCGCGAGCGCGTTGTACTTCTGACGGTTCTGGAAGTCATTGTCGCGAGGCTGGCGGATTGCACCAACGATGGCGTCACCCTTGCGGAGGTTGTACTTCTTCACCTGACCGAGTGCGACATAGATGTCGGCGGGGCTGGCGAGGTAGCCGGCGGTGCGAACGAACGCGTAGTTGTCGAGAATGTCCAAGATTCCAGCGACGGGGATGAGCACGTCGTCATCGCTCACGCCATCGAAGTCATCGTCGCGTCCGCGTCCGCGCTTGCGGTTGCGCTGGCGACTGCGACCGTTGTCCGCCTGTGTGTCATCGGATTCGGGAGAGTCGTTGTTTTCTGACGCATCAGCGTCACCCGCTGCAGTAGCGGCACGGCCACGACCGCGACCGCGGGTACGACGACCAGCGGGGGCGTCACCTTCGGCAGGCGCATCGCCCGACTCGGGTGCCGACTCGGCGGCGGGGGCGTCCTGGGTGACGACCTCAACCGGTGCGTCAGCGGACTTCTTGGTGGCGCGTCGCGGCGCGCGCTTGCGAGCCGGTGCTTCGGTGCTGTCGGTGACAGGCACGTCCGTGTTTTCGTTATCCATTGGTTACTCCTTGATGTGTCACACCACCGTGAGCAATCGCACAACGCGATATTCGGTGAGGTGAATCGAAACCTGCTCGGGATCCGGTTAGAGACCGTCTCCATCGGGCAGTACGACAACTGTAGCACCCTTGAAGTCAACAGCGAGCATGAGGCACTCCCAGGCCGTGTCTTTCGACTTGTCGACGATGCTCGCGGCGCGCGCGCGTTCGAGGGGATCATCGGTAAGAACGAGAACCGACGGTCCAGCCCCCGAGACCACCGCGGCGAATCCTTCATCGCGCAAACGGCGAATCAGTGCGATGGTTTCCGGCATCGCCTCGGCGCGATACTCCTGGTGAAGTTTGTCTTCCGTCGCCGCGTGCAAGAGTTCGGGGCTTTGGAGCAGGGCCGCGATGAGAAGCGCGGATCGCGACACGTTGAAGACCGCGTCTTCGTGCGGAACCGTGTCGGGTTGCAGGTCTCGGGCCACCTTGGTGCTCATCGTCATGTCACGAGGAACAGCGACCAACAGCGACACACCGCGATGCACCGTCAGCTTCTTGTGCTGCGGGCCCGTTTCTGTCATCCACGCGATCGACAAACCCCCGAACAGAGCGGGCGCAACATTGTCGGGGTGACCCTCCATCTGTGTTGCGATGTCGAGCAGACCCTGCGCGTCGATGTCGACGATCCCGTCGAGAAGTCCCTTGGCCACCATGATTCCGCCGACAATCGCGGCCCCCGACGACCCCATTCCGCGACCGTGCGGGATTCGGTTGTCGCACACGAGGTCGACGATCGGGACCGAGATGCCGAAGTGCGCGAACGTTGCCGCCATCGACTGAACAACAAGATTGCTGTCATCCGTCGCGACGGTGCCATCGCCAACGCCACGAACAGTGACCCGTGTTGCACCAGAGTCGAGAACGGTTGCCGTCAACTCGTCGTAGAGAGACAGTGCTATTCCAAGAGTGTCAAAACCGGGTCCGAGGTTGGCTGTCGTGGCGGGAACCTTGACGTGAACGGATCGCCCGACGGGAACTGTTGACGACATTATGCGCCCTTCACGAGACCGAGCACGCCGGCGATTTCATCGACGTCCACGGGAACCACTTGTGGCATCGCTTCGGTTCCGTCCGGCATCTTGAGAGCCCACTGCGGGTCTTTGAGTCCGTGTCCCGTAACCGTGAGCACGCAGATTGCACCCTTCGGGATGACGCCGGCCTCGGCGCGTTCGAGCAGCCCGGCGACCGACGCGGCCGATGCTGGCTCGACAAAGATTCCGACTTCAGCAGAGAGAATTCGCTGTGCGGCGAGGATGTCGGCATCGCTGATGGCACCGAAATATCCGTCCGAGTCTTCGCGAGCGGCAATCGCCAAATCCCACGACGCCGGGTTTCCGATTCGAATCGCGGTGGCGATTGTCTCTGGGCTCTTCACGCGCTCACCGATAACGAGCGGTGCTGAACCCGCCGCCTGGAAACCGAACATACGCGGCAACACGTCGGTCGCTCCGCGCGCGATCTCTTCGCGGTAACCACGGTGGTACGCGGTGTAGTTTCCTGCGTTTCCGACGGGGATGAAGTGGAAGTCGGGTGCACGTTCAAGAACCTCGACGACCTCGAAGGCGGCCGTCTTTTGCCCCTCGATGCGGTCGTTGTTGACCGAATTGACGAGGTGGACGGGGTAGTTCTCAGCCAGGTCTCGTGCGATGTCGAGGCAGTCGTCAAAGTTCCCCTGCAACTGAAGTATCTCTGCGTTGTGGGCCACGGCCTGGCTCAACTTGCCCATCGAGATCTTGCCCTCGGGAACTAGAACAGCCGCCGTGATTCCCGCGTGCGCGGCATAGGCGGCCGCCGCGGCGGACGTGTTGCCGGTCGATGCGCAGATGACGGCTTTCGCCCCCGCCTCCATCGCCTTCGAAATCGCCATCGTCATCCCGCGGTCTTTGAACGATCCGGTCGGATTCATGCCTTCGTATTTGACGTAAACCTTCGCCCCCGTGCGCTCGGACAGTGCCGGCGCATAAATGAGTGGTGTTCCACCCTCGCCCAACGAAATGATGGGGGTCTTGTCGGACACGTCAAGGCGATCACGATATTCGTGAAGGACACCGCGCCACTGATAAGCCATTACAGACCTTCCATTCGAATAACTCCCACGACGCGTTGGACAACGGCCGACGCCTCGAGTGCGTCCACGGTCGCGGCGAGATCGGCTTCGATTGCCTCGTGAGTTCCAATAACCAGCGTAGCGGTGGCCGACTGGCCGTCAGCGCCTGCGGGCTTCTGCTCAACCGACTCGACCGAGACGCCGTGCGTGGCAAAAAGCGACGCAATGTCGGCGAGCACGCCGGGGGCATCGGTGATCTCGAGCGAGATGTGGTACCGAGTGCGGATCTCTGAAATCGGCAGGATGGGGAACGTCGCGTGGGTGCTCTCGGCAACGCCGGGTCCACCGATCACGTGGCGACGAGCAGCCGAGACGAGGTCGCCAAGAACCGCCGACGCGGTCTGAACTCCGCCGGCACCGGCACCGTAAAACATGAGCGGGCCGGCAAGTTCCGCTTCGACGAACACCGCGTTGTTCGCGCCGTGGACGGCGGCGAGGGGGTGGGAGTCGGGAACCATGGCGGGGTAGACGCGCGCGCTGACGCCCTCGGTGCCGTCCGCCAGGGTGACTCTCTCGCAAATCGCGAGCAATTTCACGACATAGCCGGCCTGCCTAGCCGAGCGAACCTGGTCGAGAGTGATTTTAGTAATTCCTTCGCGATAGACGAGGTCGATCGGAACGTGGGTGTGGAACGCAAGCGATGCAAGGATTGAGGCCTTTTGCGCCGCGTCAAATCCTTCAACATCCGCGCTGCTGTCCTCTTCGGCGTATCCGAGCTTCTTCGCCATCGCAAGCGAGTCCTCCATCGATTCGCCCAGAGTGTCAATGCGATCGAGGATGAAGTTGGTCGTCCCGTTGACGATTCCGAGGATTCGCGTCACTCGGTCACCGGCGAGCGAATCGCGCAGCGGACGGATGATCGGAATCGCGCCGGCAACGGCCGCTTCATAGTAGACCTGCGCACCAACCTGGGAGGCGGCCTCAAAAATCTCGGTGCTGTGATGCGCAAGCAGAGCCTTGTTCGCCGTGACGATGTCAGCGCCGGCGTTGATCGCGTCGAGAATCAGGGTGCGAGCCGGTTCGACACCACCCATGAGTTCGATCACGATGTCGGCCTGACGAACGAGCGTGGCGGCGTCGGTAGTGATGAGGTGCGCGGGGATGTCCGCCGCACGTTTCGACTTCGGGTCGCGAACAGCTACGCCGATCAATTCGATTCCAGCCCCGATTCGCGCGGCGAGTTCGTCGCCGTGGTTCAGAATCTGGTCCGCCACCTGCGCGCCAACGCTTCCCGCGCCGAGAAGCGCGATTCGAAGGTTTCGATATTCAATCAATGGGTTTTCCTTATCGCGCGCGGACGTTCAGGCATCACGTCAGTTTAGCGACTCGCGCGTGAGAATCAGGCTGTCCTCGGCGGCGACCCACGCCAACATCGCGCATTTCACTCGAGCGACAAACTTCGAGACCCCCGACAGTGCCGCAAGGTCTCCGTAGTCTTCTTCGGACAGGGCGATTGTTCCACGCGACCTCATCGCGTCGCGGAAGCCCTCGGCGAAGGTTTCGAATTCGGCGACCGACATCCCGGTTGCCTCAGAGGTCATGAGTGACGCCGACGCTTGCGAAATCGAGCAGCCTTTCCCTTCCCATTCAAATGCCGCAATAGTGGAGCCGTCGTCCGATAGTCGAACCGTGAGCGTCAGTTCATCACCGCACGTCGGGTTGTACTGGTGAGAGGGGAATCCGCCCGGCTGCAGTCCGTATCCGGCGCGTCGCTTGTTGTGGTCGAGGATGATTTGTTGATACAGGTCGTCGAGTTCCATCAGCCCTCCCCGAAGTATTCCCGCACATCGGCGAGTGCCGCGACAGCAAGAGCGACGTCGTCCGACGTCGAGTACATTCCGAGCGAAAAACGGGTCGACGAGTCAACGCCCAATCGCTTGTGCAGAGGCTGGGCGCAGTGGTGTCCCACTCGTGCCGCGATTCCGCGCGAGTCAAGGTACTGACCGACGTCGTGCGGGTGAACGCCCTCGACGGTGAAGCTCACGAGCCCGACGCGGTGTACACCGTCGTCGGTCCCCAAGATTCGAACGTTCGGAACGTCGGCAACGCCCGCATACAAATCAGCACCGAGCGCTTCTTCGTGAGCGGCGATTGCGTCGACTCCAATCGAGTCGACATAACGCAGCGATTCCGCCCAGCCGATTGCCTGGGTGAGTCGCGGCGTGCCCGGCTCGAACTTCGCGGGGGCGGGCAGGTAATCGGACGAGTCATAGTCGACCCGCGTGATCATGGCACCGCCCGTCAGAACAACCGGCATCTCGGCGAGGATTTCCGTCGTCCCCCACAGCGCGCCGATTCCGGTCGGTCCATACATTTTGTGAGCCGAGAACACGACGAAATCAGCACCGTATGAGTTGACATCGAGGCGTCCGTGCGCGGCGGACTGGCACGCGTCGACGACGACAATTGCGCCGGCCGCTCGGCCGAGGTCGGCGATAGCGCGGACGGGATTCGTGATTCCGAGAACGTTGGACACGGAGGACACCGCAACGATTCGCGTTCGATCGGACATCACCGATTTCACGGCTTCGGCGCTCAGTTCTCCGCCATCGCTAACCGCGGCAACCCGAATGACCGCACCGGTCTGCCGGGCGACCTCTTGCCACGGAATGAGATTTGCGTGGTGCTCCGCTTCGGTCACCACGATTTCGTCGCCAGCCGCGAGAGCGAATCGAGCGGGCGAACCGACGGCAGATGCCAATTGAACGGCGAGGGCGACGAGGTTGATCGATTCGGTCGCATTGGACGTGAAGACGAGTTGGTTCGGTCGAGCGCCGACGAACGCGGCAATCGATGCGCGCGCATCGTCGTAGGCCTCGGTCGCTTCGGCGGCGAGCGAGTGCGCGCCTCGATTGACCGCGGCGGTGTGTCGAAGTGCGAATTCGGATTCGAGGTCGACCGCAATTCGCGGTCGGAGGCTCGTCGCCGCCGTGTCGAGATAAACGAGTGGATGCCCGCTCACGGTTTCCGACAATTGGGGAAACTCCGCGCGAATCGCGGCACTCTGTTCTGGCGTGAACTGGCTCACATTCGCTCCGGTGCGCTGACGCCCAGCAGGTCGAGGCCGTTGCGCAAAACCTGTCCGGCGGAATCGTTGAGCCACAGTCGAGTGCGGTGTGCGTCGTCAACCTCGTCGTCACCGAGAGGAGTCACACGGCAGTTGTCGTACCAGCGGTGATAGAAAGCCGCGAGTTCTTCGAGGTATCGGGCGACGCGGTGTGGTTCGCGCAGAGTTGCCGACTGAGCAACTACGCGCGGGAAATCGGCAAGAGCGTTTGCGAGGTCGGCCTCGGTCTGGTGGTCGAGCAGCTCGGCGCGGAACACCGATCGGTCGACTCCGGCGGTGACGGCGTTTCGCGCGACCGCACAGGTTCGAGCGTGCGCGTACTGCACGTAGAACACGGGGTTGTCGTTCGACTTCTTGGTCAAAAGTTCCGGGTCAAGCGACAACGGCGAATCCGCCGGGTACCGCGCGAGCGAATAGCGCAGCGCATCGGTTCCGAGCCATTCGCGCAGGTCGTCGAGCTCAATGATGTTCCCCGCGCGCTTGGACAACTTTGCACCGTTAATGCTGACGAGCTGCCCAATCAGAACTTCGATGTCGTTGTCGGGGTCATCACCGGCCGAACCGGCAAGCGCCTTGAGACGGTGCACATACCCGTGATGGTCAGCGCCGAGCAGGTAAATCTTGTGCTGGTAACCACGGTCACCCTTGGACAAGTAATACGCGGCGTCAGCGGCGAAATACGTATAGATACCGTTACCACGGCGAATCACACGGTCTTTATCGTCACCGAAGTCGGTCGTGCGAACCCACACAGCGTCGTCTTCGTCGTAGACGTGACCCTGTGCTCGAAGTCGTTCGATGGCTTTTTCGATGAGCGAGTCGTCGCCACCCGCGTGCAGGGTGCGTTCGCTGAACCAGACATCGAATTCGACGTTGAACCGCGCGAGCGAATCCTTGATTTCCTGCAGTTGCAGTTCATACCCGATGTCGCGGGCGATCACGATGGCCTCGGCGCGCGGAAGGTCGCCGAGGTCTAGACGTTGCGCCAATGCCGACGTGCCCAGTTCCTGGACGTACTCGCCCGGATAGCCGTTCTCGGGGGTCGGTTCACCGAGCGCTGCCGCAAGAACCGATTCGCCAAAGACGTCCATCTGTGCCCCGGCGTCATTGATGTAAAACTCGCTCGCAACCGCTGCGCCGGATGCCCGCAGAACGCGCCCAATTGAGTCACCGAGTCCCGCCCAACGGGTGTGGCCGATGTGCAGCGGACCGGTGGGGTTCGCCGAAACGAATTCGAGGTTGATGGACTGCCCAGCGAGGGTGTCGTTGTGACCGAAGGTGTCGCCCGCGGTAATGATTGTTCGAGCGATTTCGCCGGCTGCCGAGGCATCCAGAGTGATGTTGAGGAAGCCGGGACCCGCGATGTCAACGGCCTTGATGCCCGCAATCGCCGAGAGGGCGGCGTGAAGAGCCTGTGCGACATCGCGCGGGTTCATGTCAACTCGCTTGGCAACCTTCAGCGCAATCGACGTCGCCCAATCCCCGTGATCGCGATTCTTAGGGCGCTCGAGTGCCACATCCGAATCGACGATGCTTGCTGCGATTGTCTCATCGCGAGCGCCGATGACCGTGCGCGTCGCCTCGGCAATGGCGGTGCTCAGCGCGTCGGGGTTCATACGTCCATCTTAAGTCGCTCGTCAGGTGAGTTCAGGGGTACCCCCTACAGGATTCGAACCTGCGACCTTCTACGCCGGAGGTAGACGCTCTATCCACTGAGCTAAAGGGGCTTGTGAGACCAGCGTACTACTGTGCGGAGTGCCGCTCGAGGAACTCGAACACCGCCCGATCGTCCACTCCGGGGAAACTTCCCCGGTGAAGTGGCGTGAGCACGTGCGAGTGCATCGCCGCGCTTGTCCACGTGTTGCCCGACCATTTCGCGGTGAGCTCTTCGGCCGGCAATACGCAACAGGTCGGGTCGGGGCAGGTCGACACCTTGCGATCGGCGGTGTCGCGTCCGCGGAACCACTTCGAGTCCGCGAACGGCACTCCCACGGTGATCGAAAAACTGCCGTCGACACCGGATCCCGTTTGGGACGATTCCCAGAACGTGCCGTCGGGGGTGTCGGTGTACTGGTGGTATTCGGTGGTGCGATTGACCCGTTCGAGTGCAACGCGTGCGCTCCACTGCCGACAGAGCCGCTGTCCTTCAACCGCCCCGGTGACGTCTGTCGGAATCGGAAGTCCGTCGTTTTCGTAGGCCTTGTAGACCGCACCATCGTCGCCAACCCGCAAGAAGTGGACCGGAATGTCGAGGTGGCTCGTTGCGAGGTTGGTAAACCGCATCGACGCGAACTCGTGAGTCACCCCGAAGGCATCACGGAAATCCTCCACGGCGATGTTGCGATCGGCCTTTGCTCTGGTTAGGAATTCGACTGCTTGGCGACCCGGCATGATGGCCGCCGCGGCCACATAGTTAATCTCGAGCCGTTGTTGCAAGAACTCGGCATAGCTCGACGGAACGCTGTGCCCCAGGACTCGGTGGGCAATCGACTGAATCGCCATCGACCGCAGACCGTGACCACCGGGAATCGACGCCGGCGGCAGATAAACGTGTCCGTTCGCCCAATCGGTGATGCTGCGCGCGGATTCCGGAAGGTCGTCCACATAAATAATCTCGAGTCCAAAACGTTCCGCCATCTGGCTCATCTCTCGGTGAGTGAGAGCGCCCGTGGTGTGTCCAACCTGGTCCGATAGGTCTTGCCCAATCGCCTCGAGGTCGGGACGGTAATTGTTGATGTCCCGCATGGCGAGCCGAAGTTCGGTGTTGGCGCGACGGGCTTCCTCCGGGGTCGCAATAGCGGTCGTCTCGCGTCGCACAATTTCCCGGTGCAGTCCCAAGAGCGCGTCGAGAGTCTCGTCACTCATGGTCTTTCCGACACGAGTCGACGGAATCCCCAGTCGCGTCGCGAGCGCCGAGTGTTGCAGTTCGTCGAGCTCGAGTTCTTTCGCACTGCGTTCGTCCGGTGCGCCGGTCTCGAGAAGAGTCGCAACGCTGACCCCGAGTGCCGCGGCGATCGAGGTAACGAGCCCGATCTTGGGCTCACGCTTGCCATTTTCGATAATCGACAATTGGCTTCCGGAAAGTCCGACCTTGTCGCTCAGAGCATCGAGCGTCAGATTCGCGCGCTGGCGGAAGTGCCGGATTCGCCGGCCCAGTGTGGGGGACGTGTTCATGGTGCCAGAATACGCCAAAAGTTTCATAAAACGCAAGAAACCAATTTCTTTCGTCGCAAATTGTCAGCGTGTTGGCATTTTTGGGAGAATTCTTGACATATGCCCTCGACATCAACCCCCACAGAGTCCCCCGTGACGGAAACTGCGCCTGTGCCGCCGACGACTCGGGTAGACCTTCGCGATTGGGTGGCCGAGATTGCTCGCGTCACAAAGCCCGAACGAATCCAGTGGGTTGACGGTTCGCTCGGCGAGCGCCAAGAACTCATCGCCGAGATGATTGCGTCCGAGACGCTCATCCCGCTGGATGGCGAGCTTCGCCCGAATTCTTTCCTCGCCCGCAGCAACCCCGACGACGTTGCCCGTGTCGAGGGACGCACGTTTATCTGCTCGCGGTCCGAACGTGATGCGGGTCCGACGAACAATTGGGTCGACCCCGACGAGATGCGTTCGACGCTCTCGGGGCTTTTCGCCGAATCGATGCGCGGCCGAACCCTTTACGTCATTCCGTTCTTGATGGGCCCGGTCGGATCGCCCGTCACTCGCGTCGGTGTCGAGATTACCGATTCGCCGTATGTGGTCGTTTCGATGGGAATGATGACACGCATGGGACGGGTCGCGTTGGACGTCATCGAAGACGGTGCTGCGTGGGTCAAGGCCGTTCACACCGTCGGCGCACCTCTCGCGCAAGGCGAGAAGGATGTCCCCTGGCCGTGCAACGAGACCAAATACATCAGCCACTTCCCCGAAGACCGCGAAATTTGGTCGTTCGGATCGGCCTACGGCGGAAACGCTCTCTTGGGCAAGAAATCCTTCGCCCTGCGAATCGCGTCGGCGATGGCGCGCGACGAGGGTTGGCTCGCCGAACACATGATGCTCGTGCGAATCACGTCTCCGGAAGGACAGGTCGCGCACATTGCGGCGGCGTTCCCCAGCGCATGCGGGAAAACCAACTTCGCCATGATGCAGCCCACCCTGCCGGGTTGGCAGGTCGAAACCCTCGGTGACGACATCGTGTGGATGTGGATTGACGAGAACGGATTGTTGCGCGCCCTGAACCCCGAGGCCGGATTCTTTGGTGTCGCACCGGGAACCAGTGATGCGACCAACCCCGTCGCGATACAGACGCTGTGGGGCAACACCATCTTCACGAACGTCGCACTGACCGACGACGGCGACGTGTGGTGGGAGGGCCTCACCAAGGAAAAGCCCGCGCACCTCACCGACTGGACCGGACAGGGCTGGACGCCCGAGTCGAAGACCCCGGCAGCACACCCCAATTCACGGTTCACTGTCGCAATTGACCAGTGCCCGACCGCCGCGAGCGAGTGGGCTGATCCGCGCGGAGTTGTCGTCGACGCAATCGTCTTCGGCGGTCGCCGATCGGACACCATGCCTCTCGTCACGGAGGCCCGCTCGTGGACTCACGGGGTTTACCTCGGAGCCACTATGGCGTCGGAGCGCACCGCCGCTGCCGAAGGAACCCTCGGTGAACTCCGACGCGACCCCTTCGCAATGGCTCCCTTCACCGGGTACAACGTGGGCGACCACTGGGCACACTGGCTGTCCATCGGCGAGCGCCTCCGTGTTTCCGGACGTTTTCCCCGAATCTTCCACGTGAACTGGTTCCGCCGCGATGACGAAGGCCGATTCATGTGGCCGGGCTTCGGCGACAACATTCGGGTCGTCAAATGGATGATGGATCGCATGCGCGGAGAGATCGGCGGAGTGGACAGCCCCGTCGGCACCCTTCCGAAGCTCGGCGACCTCGACTTGCGCGACCTCGACATGGACGTGTCCGCGGCGAACGAGATCTTGTCGGTCGACGCAAACGAAATCGAACGCGATGCCCGCGACGTACAAACTCTGTTGACCCTCGTCGGTGACACCGTCCCGCCAACCCTCTGGACCGAGAATTCCGAGACGATCGACCTGTGTCGGTGACGTTTTTTCGTAACCAAATCGTCACAGAACCTTCATCGGAGGGGCGACCGCGAGCGGGTAGATTCGGGAGTATGACGTCGCGATCGAAATTCCGAGCGGTGGGGGTCATTGCGACCTTCGCGGTTTTCGCGTTTCTCATGACGGGATGCGCCCCCAGCGTCACCCCCACGACAGAGCCGACCGCGAGCGAGACGACGCAGCCGACCGTCGAACCGACCGAGGCCCCCGAACCCACAGAGTTCTTCTCGATGCCCGACGACTGCACCGGCATTTTGCCCGCCAAACAGGTCAACACGTTTGCCGCGGACGGCATCATCCTGTTGGCTGGCCCCGGCGGTAAGTACGGCAACGAACTCATCACCGAACCGACGCCGGAAATGGACGCTGGTGGAATCTCGTGCTACTTCGGGGTTGACAACGAAGACCCCTCTCTTTTGACTGTCGTCGCCCTCGTCTCTGCTGCGCCGATGGACGCGACCACCCGAGCAAAAATCGTTGACGACCTCACTTCTCAGGGACTCGCGCAGTCAACGGACGAACGCGGAGACGTCACCTTCGGAGTCCTTGGCGTCAGCGGTGGGCAAACCACGGCGACCTACAACGTGATCGCGGTCGATTCGTGGATTTCAGTGCTGTCGGCGGAAGGCGGCGAAGAAGCGTTCCTGGAAATTGTCAGCCTTGCCAAGGCCGTTCACAGCGCGAACTACAACTAGGTCGTGAACTCGGGCCTCCTCGCGGGTGTCCACCCCAGTTGGCTCCCCGCATTCGGTCGTGCGGCTGACGCGCTCGATGACATCGCCCAGCGACTCGAGACGGAACGCGCCACCGGCATAACCCACGCACCGGACCGCACTGACATCTTCCGTGCATTTCGCGTTCCGATTGAGTCCGTTCGAGTCGTCATCGTTGGTCAAGACCCCTACCCGACGCCCGGGCACGCGGTCGGGCTCGCGTTTTCAACGAACCGAGACGTTCGCCCACTCCCCCGAAGCCTTGCGAACATCTATGCCGAACTGCGGGACGACCTCGGGGTTGAGCCCGCGGAACACGGTGACCTCTCGCGGTGGGTCGATCAGGGCGTGTTGCTCCTCAACACGTCGCTGACCGTGCGCGAGGGCGACGCCGGGTCGCACCGATTGTGGCCCTGGAAAGACGTGACGGGTGCGGCGCTCCGGGCACTCGCCGAACGCGGCGGTCCCCTCGTCGCCGTGTTGTGGGGACGCGAGGCTCAGTGGGCCGCCCCATTGTTGACCGGAGTCGAACTCATCGAGTCCGCCCACCCCTCGCCACTTTCGGCACGCCGAGGGTTTTTCGGCTCGCGACCGTTCTCGCGGGTCAACGGCCTGCTGGTCGCCCAGGGCGTCGACCCGATTGACTGGCGCATTTAGACTTTCGGAATGACTGGAGTGACGTTCCGACCGGCCACCAACGCTGACGCGCCAGCACTCGTCGACATCTACAACCATTACGTTTCGACCTCGAACGTCACGTTTGACCTCGATGTGTGGACGGCAGACGACATGGCTCACAAGATCGAAACGGTCTCAGCGCTCGGAATGCCGTTCATCGTCGCCGAGCGGGAAGGCGAACTCGTCGGCTACGCGTACCTGTCGACGTTTCGCGAGAAGGCGGCGTACGACACGACCATGGAGAACACGCTGTACCTGCACGAAAGCGCGCGAGGTCTGGGAATCGGCGGCACGATGCTCGAGGAACTCTGCCGACTCGGGGCAATCGCCGGTGTTCGTGAGGTCGTCGCCGTCATCGCCAACACGCCAGACGCGGTCCCGTCGATACGGCTTCACGACAAGGCGGGCTTTGCGCGCGTGGGCGAAATGGACAACGTCGGGCGCAAATTCGACGAGTGGATCGGTGTCGTCATGATGCAGAAGTCACTCGCGCGCGATTAGTCCTTCGGTTACGCAATGTTTCGCCGTGGGTAGTGCTGGCTTCTGGCGCTCCCTACTGTGAAGGGAACCCAACCGAAGGAGCCCACATGTCGTGGAAGTTTGAAACCCAGCAGATTCACGCTGGCGCAGCGCCGGATCCCGTCACGAATGCTCGTGCCGTCCCCATCTATCGCACCACCGCGTATGTCTTCAACGACTCGGACCACGCCAAGAACCTCTTTGCGCTCGCCGAGTTCGGAAACATTTACACCCGCATCATGAACCCGACCCAGGATGTCGCCGAACAGCGAATCACGGCTCTCGAGGGCGGAACCGCATCGCTCTTGGTCGCGTCGGGTTCAGCCGCCACGACGTACGCGGTTCTCAACATCGCGGGTGCTGGCGACCACATCGTCTCGTCGTCGAGCATCTACGGCGGTACGTACAACCTTTTCCATTACACGCTCGCAAAGCTCGGCATCGAGGTGACCTTCGTCAACGACCAGGACAACCTCGACGAGTGGAAAGCCGCCGTTCGCCCCAACACCAAGTTGTTCTTTGGTGAGACGATTGCGAACCCGCGCATCAACATCCTCGACATCGAGGGCGTCTCGAAGGTTGCGCACGATGCTGGAGTGCCGCTCATCGTCGACAACACCATCGCCACCCCGTACCTGATCCGTCCGTTCGAACACGGAGCCGACATCATCATTCACTCGGCCACCAAGTTCCTCGGTGGTCACGGAACTGTCGTTGCCGGTGCGATCGTCGATGGCGGAAAGTTCGCGTGGTCGAAGAACGTCGAGAAGTTCCCCGGGCTGACCGAGCCCGACCCGTCGTACAACGGTGCGTCGTTCACGACCGTTCTGGGTGACGGAATCGCCTACATCATCAAGGCGCGCGTTCAGTTGCTGCGCGACACCGGTGCGGCAGTAGCGCCCGATAACGCGTGGGCGATCCTGCAGGGCATCGAAACGCTGTCGCTTCGCATGGAGCGCCACGTCGAGAACGCGAACGCGGTTGCGCGCTGGCTCGAGGGACACGCCGATGTCGCCACCGTGTTCCACGCGGGACTCGAGTCGAGCCCGTGGTTCAAGGCCGGCCAGAAGTACGCCCCCAAGGGTTCAGGAGCCGTCCTCTCGTTCGAGCTCAAGGGCGGCGTGAAGGCCGGTCGTGCGCTCGTCGAGTCGACGAAGTTGTTCAGCCACGTCGCCAACATCGGTGACGTTCGCTCGCTCATCATCCACCCCGCGTCGACGACGCACTCGCAGCTCTCTCCCGAAGAACAACTCAGCGCCGGTGTCACACCCGGACTTGTGCGTCTCTCGGTCGGGCTCGAGCACATCGACGACATCATTGCTGACCTCGAGGCTGGATTCGCAGCCGCGCGCAAAGCCAAGTAGTTCTCCTCGTCGTGCGGGGTCGGATCGAGAGGTCCGACCCCGCATTTCGTTGGACGTGAGAGACTAGGCGAACTATGGATTGGCAGACGTCGGAAGAGACCGTTCCCTCGGCCTTTGTGACCGAGGGGACCGTTCGCGCCCTCGGAGCACCGCCCGTCACCGGCGCGTGGCGTGACGGCGACCACCCCGGAAATCGCCAATTCGCGCAATTGGGCGACCTCGTACTCGAATCGGGTTCAACCCTTCCGCGTGCGCGCCTCGCCTACGAGACGTGGGGAACGCCGAACGCCGACCTGTCAAACGCTGTTCTGATTATTCACTCGCTCACCGCGGATTCCCACGTCGTCGGAACCGCCGGGCCAGGGCACGTCACGGACGGCTGGTGGGGCGGTGTCGTCGGCGACGGGCTCGGGATCGACACATCGAAGTGGTTCGTCATCTGCCCCAACACTCTCGGTGGTTGCCAAGGCTCGACGGGACCGTCGACGGTGACCAGCGACGGACGCGAGTGGGGATCGCGATTCCCGTATCTCACCGTCCGAGACCAAACCCTCGCGTTGAAGAAACTCGCCGAGCAACTCGGTATCGCTCGCTGGGCTGCCGTCATCGGCGGAAGCGCCGCCGGAATGAGCGCACTCGAGTACGCCGTCACCTACCCTGACGACGTCGAGCGAGTTGGATTGCTGGCTACGTGCGGTGTCACCAGCGCCGATCAGATTTCGCTGAACTCCGTCCAAATCGAAGCGATTCGAATGGACCCGTGGTTTTCGGGCGGCGACTACTACGAGAACGAGGAAGGCCCCTATCGCGGTCTTTCGCTCGCGCGTCGTCTCGCGATGTTGTCCTATCGATCCCCGGCAGAATTCAACGACCGTTTCGATCGTGCGTGGCAGAGCGGCATCAGTCCTCTGGGAGAGGGCGGTCGATTTGCGGTCGAATCCTATTTGGATTTCCACGGGAACAAATTCACGCGGCGGTTCGACGCCAATTCGTACATCACTCTCGTCGAGTCAATGAGTTCTCACGACGTGACACGTGACCGTGGTTCACTTAAAGACGTTCTCGGGACCGTCACCGCACGGTCTCTTGTTGTCGGAGTGGACTCGGACCGACTCTTTCCCCTCGAACAGCAGGTCACACTGGCCGAGTACCTGCCCAACCACCTCGGGGGTCGCGACGCACACGTCATGTCGTCACCGTACGGGCACGACGCCTTCCTTATCGCCGATGTCGAGGTTGGCGAATTGATACGCCAACTTCTCGACTCGTAACTGCATCACGAGCACGACAAGAGTCGTGATGAGAAGTGCGACCTCGACGAAATTCCGAATGGTGATGAGCACGAGCGGGATGGTTCGCAGTTCAAGAAACGCGAAGTAGGCGTAGGGGTAAATCACGTGCGTCAGAGTCGCGATCGAGCCGATGAGGGCGACGAGCACGGTCGTTGACCGTTGACCGTTGACCAGCACAATCGCGACGAGCGGCACGGCGAACCACGCCACGAATTGCGGTGACCCCACTTTGTTCACCGAGACCAACAGTGCAACGAGCGCGAGAAGCGCATAACCGAATGATGCCCCCGAGACCGTACCGACGGTCCGACGGTGTGACAACAACAGCGCGACGATACCGAGGAGCAAGCACACCTGCACGGCGGTCAGCAGTTCGGCCACGAGCTCGGTGCCGCGCCCGTCGATCTCGAAGGTGAAGATGTCCGGCGAGAATGTGATGACGGAGGCACCACCCGACCAGGCATCCCACAACCACGGAGTGGCTGCGACGGCCTCGACTTGGATTCCTCGGCCCTGTTGCTCGCCGAAAAAACTGAAAACGGACAGTCCGTCGCCAATCGCAATCCCCACTAGAGCAAAACCGATCGCCACGGAGATTGATGAGCGCGCAAGAACCCCGAATCGGGGCGATCGAAGCGCCGCAACACCCAACGCAATCGGCCACACCTTGACCCACGTCGCAACGGCAATGAGTGTCCCCGCGGTTCGCGGAGCGCGGTCGATGATTGCAACGACAATAATCGCGAGTGCAACGGTGACCGCATCGATTCGGCCAAGGGCGATTGGCCCGAGCACAAGTTGAAATCCGAGCCAGACATACGTAGCGAGTTCGCTGCGCCGTGCCAACAACATCACGGCGATCGCATCAAGCGCGATTATGAGCGCGAACCATGCGCCGACTCCGCCCGCCGCCACGGCGATCGGACCGAGCGCGAGATAGGGGTAAACACCGTCCGCCGAAAGACCCGGAAATCCGAAACCCTCCAGCGCCATCGACCACCACGCAGGATAAGTGTTTTGAACATCTCCGAGCGGTTGGTTCGGTGCGAACAAGTTTTCGAGAATCAGGATGGCGTGAACAATCGAGAACGTCGCCCAGACCGCGAGCGTCCGCAGAGGGCTCATCGCGCGAGAAGATTACGAATGACAGCGGGAATCTGTGCGACGAGTTGTTCCAGAAGGAACGGCCCACCGGCGGACGCGGCCTGGGCGGCGAGCGAGTGGATGACGACCGACGACGCCGCGATTCGAGCAAGCACTCGCTGATCGGCGGCGATATCTTTCGCGCGCGTCGCAATCATCGAACCGAGCACTCCGCCGAGCACATCACCCGCTCCGGCAATCGCTAACCACGGTGTTGCTAAGGACACCGAAAATTCGTCACCGAATTGATTGGCGATAAACGTCGTCGATCCTTTGAGAAGCACAGTCGCATTCCACTGAGAGGCAGCGAGCAGAGCATATTCGGCCGGTGCGCCTTCGACGGACTCGCGCGTTACTCCGAAAACCTTCGCCATTTCGCCGGCGTGGGGCGTTGCAAGGATGAGCCCAGTGTGAGGCAACATGCTCAGTGCGCCGGCGTCGACGACGGTGGGTTTTCCCTCATCCATCGCGCGGCGCGCTCGATTCATCGACTCTGTGTCGGTGTCGGACATTCCGGAACCCACAACCCAGGCGGACACCGGTCCAGCACCGAGAACCGCCTCGGGGCGTCGAACGAGAAGCGGGCGGGTTGCCTCCTCGGGGCCGACGTAACGAACCATGCCAATTCCGGTCGACAGCGCGCCATCGACTCCCAGCAGCGCGGCACCGGGGTAGGCGGTCGATCCGGTCGCGAGCCCGACGACGCCACGCGAGTATTTGTGGTCCTGTGCCGTGGGCGCGCTATACTCGAAAGCTGCTTCGCTCTCGTCAAACACTTCGACACCCATTTGACCATCCTATTCCGCAGAGCGCGCGCTATAAGCTATCAATCTGCCCGAAGGAGTCCGATGAGCATCCCCGCCCTTTTTCAACCGATGACGATTCGCGGTGTGACGTTTCGTAACCGAATCTGGCTGTCACCCCTGTGCGAGTATTCCGCGAAGACGGACGGCCTTCCGACCGACTGGCACATGGTCCATTTGGGATCCTTCGCAATCGGGCGCGCGGGTCTGGTCATGGCCGAGGCGACGAGCATCAGTGCCGTGGGTCGCATTTCGCCTCACGACGTGGGTATCTGGAACGACGAGCAGGTTGTCGCGTGGAAGCGCATCACCGATTTCATTCACTCGCAGGGCGTTGTCGCAGGAGTTCAACTCGCGCACGCCGGTCGTAAAGGCTCGACCGCCCCTGGCTGGGGAGCCGACTACGAGGATTCGACCCCTGCCGACCAGGGTGGGTGGACGACCGTCGCGCCCAGCGCCGTGGCGTTTGGCGACTATGACGTTCCCGAGGAATTGGATATCGCGGGGATAGATGGCGTAGTGGAAGAATTTGTGCAGGCCGCTCGGCGCGCAATCTCGGCGGGTTTCGATTTGGTCGAGATCCATGCCGCGCACGGATACCTTGTGCACCAGTTCCTGTCTCCGCTTGCGAATGAGCGAACCGACGACTACGGCGGGTCACTCGAGAACCGTGCACGTCTGATTCGCCGCGTCGTTCGCGCGGTCCGCGAGGAAATCGGCGATGCCGTCCCGCTGTTCGTGCGAGTAAGCGCGACGGACTGGGACGAGCGCGGCATCACCGTCACCGACGTTGCAACCGTCGCGGGCTGGGTGCACGACGATGGCGCTGACCTCATCGACACGTCAACAGGTGGAATTGCCCCCGGTATTTCGATTCCGACCGGTCCCGGTTACCAGGTAGAGTTCGCGGACACGATTCGCCGAACCGCCGAGATGCCGGCCAACGCCGTCGGTCTCATCACTCTCCCCGAGCAGGCGAACGAGATTGTCGAATCGGGCAAAGCTGACGCCGTGATGCTCGGCCGCGAGCTCATGCGCGACCCGCACTTTGCACTGCGTGCCTCGACGGCACTCGGCTACTCGCTCCCGTACTGGCCCGACCAGTATCTGCGCGCCCAGCCCTAGTCAGTCGAGATTCTCGTTAGCCCACGCGACAATCGCGTCGTAGTGAAACTTGCCGAGCCCCGTCGCGACCGCTTCATATGCGTCGCGGTACGGGGACGGCAAAACGTAACTGAGTGCCAGTGAAACGTAGGCATCGCGTGTCGGAGTCCAAAACGTGAGACAAAAGTCATAGTGACGGCGAATGAGTTCCTGCACCTCGACATCCGTAGGGAGTGCCCCTGCGCCCATTTCATCGGCCATGAGCTGGGTAATCTCGGCAAATTGAACAGTGAATTGTTGGTTTTCTTCGGCGCTGAACGTATTGGCGTACTGACCAGCGTGTTGTGCGCCCGGATCGATTTCGCGCATTAGTACCCCTCCATACCTCGGCTATCGGCGACGGGTCGCGTCTTGGACCTCGCCAATCAGTTCTTCGATGATGTCCTCGAGGAACAAAAGGCCGACCGTGGCACCGCTGAGATCGCACACGCGGGCCACGTGAGAGCCGGTGCGACGCAGCGTCGCGAGGGCGTCTTCGAGGTCGAGACCTCGATACAACGACACGAGTAAACGAATCCGCTTGAGAGGGATCGGCTGATCGACCTCGTCATCGTCACGACCCAGGATGTCCTTGAGGTGCACGTAACCGGACGGCTCGCCGGCCGAATCGAGCAGAACATACCGACTGAATCCGCGTTGCGCGACTTCACGTTCGACATCGCTCGGGCTCGCGCCTTCAGCCAAGGTCACAATCTCCGACAACGGAACCGTGATGTCTTCGACCTTTTTCGTCGTAAATTCGATGGTCGCCGAAACGGCACCCGCAAGGTCATCGAGTTTTCCCTCTATTTGGGATTGCTGAACGATGGTCGCCATCTCTTCGAGAGTGAAGACGGACTGAGCTTCGTCTTTCGGCTCGGTTCCCGTCATGCGAACCAGGACATTCGACATCGCGTTGAGTGCCGCGATGACGGGCGTGAACACCCAGGCAACCGCAGACAAGGCAGGTGCCAGAATCAGAACCGCCTTGTCGGGAACCGAGAACGCAATGTTCTTGGGCACCATTTCTCCGATGACTACGTGGAGCACCGTCACAATAAGGATCGCCACGACGAGCGCGGTGACCGAGATCACTTCTGTGGGAAGCGGGGTCCCGTACAGCGCCCCTTCAAGCAAGTGATGGATCGCGGGTTCCGAAACGCTCAGAATCATGATCGAACAGACCGTGATTCCCAGCTGACTGGTGGCCAGCATGAACGACGCTCGTTCCATTGCGCGAAGTGAGACCTTCGCCGACCACGAACCCGCCTCGGCGAGTGGTTCGATCTGAGAACGACGTGCGGCAATCACCGCAAACTCGGCACCGACGAAGAACGCGTTGACCGCGAGCAACACGACAAGCCAGATGATTCCGTCGAGGTCACTCATCGGACTCCCCCGTCGCGATGAACCGAACACGATCGATTCGGCGACCGTCCATGCGCTCGACCACGAACTGACCACCGCAGGCATCGAGGGTTGCGCC
>JBIIBI010000052.1:0-6344 GCA_044239485.1 Microbacteriaceae bacterium
CGAGCTCGGGTTCCGCCGATACGAATGGAAATGCAATGCTCTCAACGCACCGTCGATTGCCGCGGCGGAACGGCTCGGCTTCAGTTTCGAGGGGCTGTTCCGCAATGCCGTCATCGTCAAGGGTCACAACCGGGACACCGCGTGGTTCGCCTTTACCGACGGCGATTGGCCGGCAATCAAAGAGGCGCACGAAGCCTGGCTCGACCCGTCGAACTTTGATGAATCGGGCAACCAGAAGTCGAGCCTTCGCGATTTGACAGGCCCGTTACGTCACGCTGCGTGGCCAGAGCTCACCGTCGAGATCTAAGTCGTCGAGCACGCAATGGCGAATCCGTTTGCCTAATGCGCTTATTTCCCTAAGATTTCCCTATGACTGAAAACTCACGCACTTCATACGGCTATGGCGCCCAAGGTGAAATCGACGTTCCCGTCGCCGCGAAAGTTGCCTTTGGAACCCGTCTGCGTTTCTACTTCGACAATTCGCTGTCCAAGGCGGGTTCGTTCGTCCTGTACGCCTTCATTCTGCTGACGATCCTCTCGGCCATCACCACGGCCTTCCGCATGTGGATTTACGGAACGCCACTGGCAAACGAAGCCGATCCCAACGATTTCGCGAACAACGTCATTGCGCGAATGTTCGGGATCCTGGGCGATGTCCCCACCGCAACCTGGGCAGACCGCCTCACGAGCCTTTTGGCCTGGGTAGCCGGCACTGGTGTCAACGCCATCGTGATTGGTTTCGCGGCAACCGCAATCCACGGCGCGGTCGATAACCTCAAAGCGGGTAAGAGTGCCGTTATCAATACGAACCACACCGTCATCCTGGGTTGGTCGAACCGCATCTTCCCCATCCTCAGCGAACTCGCCGTTGCGAACGCTAACCTTCGCCGCGCGTCGGTCGTCATCTTTGCGAACGTGGATCGCATCGCCATGGAAGACGAGATCCGTTCGCGCGCGGGTGACCTTGGGAAACTCAAGATTGTGACTCGCAAAGGCGACCCGACGAACCCCAGTGACCTCGCCCGAGCCAACCTCGGTGCCGCGAAGTCCATCATCATCCTCGACGCCGACGAATCCGGTGACGCGACCGTCGTCTCGACCGTCCTTTCGGTCAAAGCAACGATCAACAATCCGAAGATTTCGATCGTTGCAGAAGTAGACGACGCCGAGACGGCGCAGGCGCTAACGGCCGCGACAAATGGACAGGTGCAAACTGTGCGCTCGCACGACATCATCGCGAGAGTGACCGCACAGGCATCACGACAGCCGGGACTCGCAACCGTGATCCTCGATTTGCTCGACTTCGGCGGCGACGAGATTTATTTCTCGTCGATTCCCGCGCTCGAGGGAAAGACGTATGGCGACGCACTCCTGTCGTTCAACGAGGCCTCGGTCATCGGTTTGCTCGACGACAAGGGCGCATCGCACCTCAACCCCAAAATGACCCAGAAGATCGGCAAGGGCTGGAAGATAATCGCGATTGCTGAAGACGACGACCGAGTTACCTTCACTGGCGTCGATAAGGCTAAAGCGCCGACTGTTACAAAGAAGGCCGCGACAAAAGCGACGCCCGAGCACCTGCTGATTATCGGCTGGTCGTCGATGGGACGCTCGGTTCTTTCCGAGCTCGCACAGTTCTTGCCCAAGGGTTCAACGGTTCACATCGTCGCGACCCCGAAGTACGTTGACCCGGCGGAACTCGCTTCTCTCAAATTCGGTGGCGTAACCGTGACCTATTCGGCGACATCAGGAGACATGGCGGAACTCGTCAAGGCCGCGAGCGCCAAGCACTATGACGAGGTCATCATCCTCGGATACCGCAACGCCATCAGCGAGTCCGAAGCGGACGCACAGACGATGCTCACCATGCTGCAGATGAATGCCCTGTTCGAGGACTCTACGAACAAGGTTCACGCGACCCGCATGGTTGCCGAAATTCTCGACTCTCGCAAGGCCGAGCTCGCTCGAGTCGCCGCGGTTGACGATCTGGTCATCAGCGACAACCTCGCCGCGCTACTCGTCGCGCAGATTGCCGAAAACCCGACGCTCTCGCCGGTCTTCGCTGACCTGTTCGACGCGGACGGTGCTTCTGTCAACATGCGGTCCGTCGAGGCGTACGCGCCGTTGAAAAAGACCGTCGCCTTCTCGCAACTCGTTGCTGCCGGCGTCGCCAAGGGCGAGTCAGTCGTCGGCTATCGAATCGCCGCCGATTCGCGCTCGAACGCCGCGCAGGGCGTCGTGCTCAACCCATCAAAGAACGACGAGTTCGTCCCCGCCGCGGGCGACTCTGTCATCGTGGTCGGAAACCTCTAAAGCCACCCACAGACCAGTCGGCGTCGCGGATCACCGCGGCGCCGGCTGCTTTTCGGTGTTGGTGTGTTTAGAAGTAGCGGGTCAACACGTAGGGCAATGCCATTCCGACGGACACGGCGGTGACAGGGAGTCCGTAACGGAAAAACTGCCAGAACGAAATATGGGTGCCACGGGCTTGTGCAAGCCCGATCGCTACGACATTCGCGCTTGCCCCAATGATTGTGAGGTTTCCGCCGAAATCTGCGCCGAAGGCGAGAGCCCACCACAATCCGTCATTCCCCGATGGAGGCAGGACCTCGACAAGGTGTTGGACCACGGGAATCATGCTCGCGACATACGGAATGTTGTCGACAACACCGGATACCACCGCAGACACGAGAACCAATGCACCCGCCGCCAATCGCGAATCGTCACCGACGAACTCGGCTAACGACTCGGACAGGGTCTCTAGTGCGCCAACGTTCACCAGCGCGCCGACCATGATGAACAGCCCAGCGAAGAAGACGAGAGTTCCCCATTCGACATCCATCGCAAAATCGGCCGGCTTTAATCTACTGATTAGCACCAAAAGGCCAGCCCCCATCATGGCGATTAGTGAAGGCTCAAGATGCAGGACCGAGTGCAAGACAAATGCAACGACCACGATAGTCAACACACTCACGCTCTTGACGAGAAGAGTGCGGTCGGTGATGAACGTCGCCGGATTGAGTTTGAGAACCGCGCTGCGATCGGTCGGGGTGTTGACGAGTTGAGAGCGGAAGAAGAACAACAGCATCGGGATTACCACCGCTAGTGCAGCGGCGGAAAGCGGTGCCATGTGAATGAGGAACTCGTTGAAATCGAGTCCGGCCTTAGACGCGATGATGATGTTCGGTGGGTCGCCAATCAGTGTTGCCGCACCACCAATGTTGCTGACGAACACCTCGCCCAGAATGAACGGGACGGGGTTGACGCGCAGTTTGTCCGCGATGAGGAACGTCATCGGCACGGCCAACAGAATCGTGGTGACGTTGTCGAGGATCGCACTGGCGAACGCCACCAACACAAGAATGTAAACGAAGGTGGTTCTAGGGTTTCCCTTAGCCCAGTGGATAGCTTTGACCGCGAGAAATTCAAAAAGGCCCGTCTTGTGAATCACGCTGACGATAATCATCATGCCCAAAAGCAGAAATATGACGTTCCAGTCAATCCCGGTCTCGTGACTATAGAAGGCGCTAGAAGCGTCCGTCGCCCCCAGAAGAATCATCGCGGCGGCTCCGGCCGAAACGACGGCCACCCGATTGAACTTCTCTGACGCAATCAATGCGTAAGCGACGATAAAAACTACAGTGGCGGCGATGGTGAGCATCGGAATTCCTAACGGTCGAACGAGCGCTGACCAGACTTCCCAGCTTTCCGATTTCAGTATATCGGCCGTTGGCCTCGTGCTGGGTTAGTGCGTCAAATTCCTATGAAGAGCTGGGCCGCGAGATGGGCGTCAAGAGTGACTGACCCCGTCGGCCCGGTGACCAGGTAACCCGACTCCGAGGGCGTGACGGTCACGACCGAACCCGGCGTGATTCCCGCGCGGTAGAAATCTGTCAGCAAACCGTCGTCGGCCTGGATGCCTTCCCCTATCGATCGGACAGCTCCGACGGTTGAGGAATCGAGATCGATGGCGGGGGTACCTGGGACGAAAGGGTTGCCTTGGCGTCCGATGTCCCCGAGACCCGGAATGGGGTTGCCGTAGGGGTCGGTGTCGAGGTTGGTGAGGAGTGCAGCGAGTTTTTCCTCGGCCGCATCACCAAGAACGTGTTCCCATCGACAGGCCTCCTCGTGGCAATCCTCCCAATCGAGCCCCAGCACATCAAACAAGAACCGTTCGGCGACACGGTGCTTTCGCATGACCGCGACCGCGATGCGTCGACCCTCGTCGGTCAGTTCAACGATGCGTTCGTCTCCGAGGTGCAACAGCCCGTCGCGCTCCAGTCGAGCAACAGTTTGTGACACGGACGGCATCGCCTGATCGAGGCGCTCGGCGAGGCGAGCGCGAAGCGCGGGTTGGCGCTGTTCTTCGAGTTCGAAGACGACCTTGAGATACATCTCAGTCGTGTCAATCAGATCGGACATGTCCACCCCCTCCCGTCAAAAATACCGTTGCTGTGGATAATTTGCGACACGAATTCGTGTGGAGTGGTGAGTTATCTGCCATGACACATTCACCCACACACCGATTCCTGCTTGCGATCGGCCAAATTCTTCTCATCACCGCCACCTCACTGAGCGTGCCGCTCTGGCCCACTCATCCCGCGAATGCAACAATCGCGGCACCCGGAGGCCTCTCCTCGACAAACGCACCTGCCGGACTCGTCATCAATTCACCGTGGATTGCCGACGCTTCGGGAACGGAATGGGCGTACGGCACGTCAAGTTCGTCCATGGGGACCCTGATTTCCAGAAATAGGACGACAGGCGAGTTCACGTCGCGCGCGATCTCCGCCGGCGACGAAGGGTCAATCGCTGGGTTTTACTCGCCGACATCCAATGCGGCCGTGTTCAGCGTCCGCCGCGCGGGTGCTGGTAACAGAATCATCACCTTCGATTTAACGACAGGAACTCGACTGGCGACCCGGACTCTGGCGGCCGACGAAAACCTCATCCGAGCGTTGACGTTCACCTCCACGGGCGACTCCTACACCATCGGAACCAATCAAAATCCCGCAAAAGTCATGAAGTTCGCGACAACCACCGGTGCGTTGGAATACAGCTCGACCCTGGGAACAGGTCTGAAAGAAATCACAGCGTTCATTCCCAGCGGGTACGAATTTCTGGCAGCGGTCAACACAAATCCGATCAAATTGGTCGCCGTGACTCGGAACAGACTTGTCGTCGGCACCGTCTATTCGCTCGCCGCGGGAACACCCTCGCTGATGGACCCGATTGTTGTGGGGAACACGGCGTACCTCGGGACCGACGCAACCCCCGGCCGAATCACCGCGATTGACATTCCCACCAGAACGGTCGTCGGGTCAGCAACGTTAAACACGGGTGAGGTCGGGGCGCGCAATCTTGTCGCCGATGAATCGACGGGCACGTTGTACGCAACGACCAACAGCGAATCGGGTCCACGAATTGCCTCGTTTCGACTGACTGATCTAAGTCGGCTTGGCACAACACAACTCGGTCCTGGAAACTCGGTAACTTCACTGCTGTTCTTCGGTCGAACGCTCGCCGCCGGATTCGAGGGAACACGGGGAGTGGAGTCGTTCACCGTGGCGCTCGAACCGAACGCCCCGACAATCACGGGTGTCCAGAACGCTGCTTCGTCGCTCGTCGTCTCATGGAATTCAGGTGGGTCAGTCGAGCCGATTCTCGACTACACCGCGTCTGCCAGCGCGGCCGGGTCCTCACAGTCGTGCTCGTCGTCCGGAACGACATGCACAATCCGAGGCTTGACCAACGGGACCACATACGCGATTACGGTCGTTGCTCGATCTGTCGCTGGCACAAGCTCGGCCGCAGTGTCTTCGGGCACGCCCCGAAGCGTTCCGGACGCTCCGTCAATCTCTCGTGTGACACGGGGAAACACCAACGTAACCGTCAACTGGACGCCCAATGGCGACGGGGGCTCGGCAATCACGGGTTACCGCGCGACGGCATTACCCAGCGGGCAGATGTGCGAGTCAATCGCACAAACCTGCACCATTTCCGGATTGGTCAATGGGATTCCCCAAACGATTCAGATCGTTGCCCGCAACGCGGTGGGTGCTTCTCAACCCTCTGCGCCGAGCACCGCGGTGACACCCGCAACGACGCCACAAGCGCCGCAAATCAATTCGGCGACACGATTGAACAGCGGTGCCGTCATCGCCTGGGACCCACCGGCGGATAACGGCGGAGACGACGTTGTGTCCTACCTCGTCCGGGTGACACAGGGGTCGACCATTGTGTCTGAAACCACGACGTCCGAAAGATCCCTCACCATTGGCGGACTGACTAACGGCGTGATTTACGGGATCGTCGTTATGGCGACGAATACGGTCGGAAACAGC
>JBIIBI010000071.1:0-4940 GCA_044239485.1 Microbacteriaceae bacterium
TTGTTTCGATTTACTCCACTTTACTCCACTTTACCCCATTTTGCTCCACTTTGGGTAAAAAATTCCCCAATCGTGTCGCGCTTGTGGGAAATCGGCGCAACAAAAAACCCGGCCGGAGCCGGGTTTGATGAGAGTGCTAGTTGTTAGATTTCGCCGTCGAGGCGTCGTTCCCAACGATCGGCAAGCTTGGAAGCCGAACGCGGCTTCGCTGCGGGCCGAACCTCACCGCTGCGATTCACCGTCAACATCGCGCCGACCATCATCACACCAAAGCCAGCGACTCCGACCAACGGAAGTTGAAGGACCACGCCAGCGAGCAATACGCCAACTCCCGCGACAAGAACGAGGACGCCGATCGTGACCAGCGTGGGGTTCGAACGTCGGGGTGACGGGTTCACAACATCAGCATTGGTGCCAGAGAGCTGTCGTTCCATCTCTTCCAGCACTCGACGTTCTTCATCGGAAAAGGCCATCTTCACTCCTTCACTTAGTAACAGTGTAAAGCGTGCTTCGCTAGGGTGGAACCGTGAGTTCCCCAATATCTTTCATTGACCGCGTTGCCACAAATCTACGAGACATTGTCGCACGGTCACATCGTGAAATCCCAGAGATTGCGCCGGACGCCGACGCACTCACTAGCGTATCCGAATCGTTCCTTCACGGGGGGAAACGATTCCGCGCTCGCCTTGCGTATTGGGGATGGCGTGCGGCCGTTACGTTCGGCGATGTGTCGGTGGACCCAGACGAAAATCCCGATCAACAACGGGTCGTTGACCTTGCGACAGGCCTGGAACTTTTTCACGCCGCCGCTCTCGTCCACGACGACATCATCGACAACAGCGACACCAGGCGCGGAGTCACCACCGCACACCGCCAATTCGAACGGATTCACCTCGATGGTCGGTTCTCTGGATCGGCGACAACCTATGGCGCATCCAGCGCGATCTTGCTCGGAGATCTTTTGTTGTCGTGGGCGGACGACCAATTCCTCGGGGCTGCAATCGGGCTGGATTCCAGCATCGGTCGCGCCTACCGAGATGAGCTTCGAACAATGCGATCCGACGTGACCGCCGGCCAATTTCTTGACAATCACGACACTGTCGCGTGGCGGACCATCCCACACGAGGAATCGGTCGACCGAGCGCAGCGCGTCGTCATTTACAAGTCGGCAAAATACAGCGTCGAAGCGCCGCTGATTCTCGGTGCCATCCTCGGTGGTGCATCGCCGGCACTCATCTCGGCACTTCGAGGGTTCGCGCTTCCACTCGGCTTCGCGTTCCAACTGCGGGATGACATGCTCGGCGTTTTCGGTGATGAAGCGACAACCGGCAAGCCGGCAGGTGATGACCTTCGCGAAGGCAAACGAACGGTCATGCTCGCACTTGCGAGGCAGAACGCGGATGCGTCGACGCTCACGGTCCTCGATGAACTAGTCGGCGACCCCGGTCTCGAACCGGGACAGATTGAGATGCTGCGCTCAACCCTCCATGCGACCGGGGCGGTCATCCAAACAGAGGACCTCATCGCGCAGTCGCGTGAACGGTCACTTCGAGCGCTCGCCGAGATGGGTGTCGATCCGTCCGTCGCAAAAGAACTCGGTTCCCTCGTCGAGGCCATCACCGTTCGAAGCGTGTGACAAGACACACCAACGACGCCTAACTCGATTTAGGCCTCCCTCCCCCGACAATGAAAGGGAGAGGGGGATCGAAATGGGCGACAACACTCCGTCAGACTCGTCGTCTCCTATCTTCGAAGGCCTCGCTCCCCAGTTTTCAGGCGAATCGCGAAGGTCCCGACGGACGAGAATTCTGACCGTTGCGGCGAGCGCAATTCCCATCATTGCCGCTGCAACGGCGTCGTGGGTGGCAGGCGCAACAACCGTCACCGAACTCGATCCGACACAACAGCCGCCCGCTCCCCCCGAGCCGACACCCCAAGAACTGATGGATGCGACCAGTGTTCTCGGTGAGTCGACTCACGTGGTGTTGGCGGGTGAAAGCCTCAAAACGATTGCCGAAATGCACGGCATACCGACAGCCGCCCTCCTCGCCCTCAACGGCCTCTCGTGGCAGACGTCGGTTCACGAAGGCCAAGAGCTCGTCGTCAGCAAACAACAGCGAAAGCAGTTAGACGAGTCAAAGGGAAATCTGCCGCTTCTCGCCGAGAGCCCGATGCTCGAGTCTGGCATTCGCGCCGACGATCTAGGTCGAGTTGCCGACGGTGGTGTCGTCACCGCGTTATCGACCGAAATGGCAACGAACGCGCGAATCATTATTCAGGTCGGGCGCGAACTCGGGGTCCCCAACTACGGAATCGTCATCGCCCTCGCCACGGCCGCTCAAGAATCACATTTGCGAAACCTCGACTACGGGGACCGGGACTCCGTCGGACTCTTTCAACAACGGCCGTCTTCGGGCTGGGGAACAGTGAGCCAAATTCGGGACCCTCGCTACTCTGCTCGGGCGTTTTACGGCGGTCCCTCATCGACCACGCCGGGGGCAACGACTGGGCTACTCGACGTTGCGGGTTGGCAGCGAATGTCACTCACCGACGCCGCGCAAGCCGTTCAGATAAGCGCGTTCCCCGAGGCATATGCCAAGTGGGAGGTCAGCGCGTGGAATTGGCTGTTCGAACTCACCTGATTCGAAACGAACGCTAACGCCGTGATGACGTGACCCCGACATACACTGGAACATATGACCGCTGAATCGAACGACCGACTCGTCGGAACCGTGCTCGATGGTCGATATCGGATTGAATCTCGCATAGCGCGCGGCGGGATGGCCAAGGTTTATCTCGCCGAGGACACCCGTCTTGAGCGGCAGGTCGCCATCAAGGTCATGCACGATCATTTGACCGATGACGGCGACTACGCGGCAAAGTTCATCCGCGAGGCGCGCCATACCGCCCGACTTGCACACCCCAACATCATGTCGGTTTTTGATCAAGGGCACGTCGACGACACCCTGTATCTCGTCATGGAGTACCTCCCGGGGATGACACTTCGCGATTTGCTCAATGATTACGGAACCCTGACCGTCGAGCAATCTCTCGACATTGCCCAAGCAGTGCTCCAGGGACTTTCCGTGGCGCATCGTGAAGGCATTTTGCACCGCGATGTCAAGCCAGAGAACGTCATTCTGGTCAACGACGGCCGAATCAAGATTGGTGACTTCGGGCTTGCGCGACCCGTGAACAACGCAACGGACACGGGGAAATCTCTGCTCGGTACCGTTGCCTATATTGCGCCCGAGTTGCTCACGCGCAGTCAGGCGGACAATCGCAGCGACCTCTATTCGGTTGGCATCATGTTGTACGAAATGCTCGCGGGCAAACAGCCGTTCACGGGCGATTCGCCGATGCAGATTGCCGTTCAGCATGCCCAACAGCCGATGCCGTTTGTGACAGAAACCAACCCCGCCGTGAGCCGCGCTGTGGACGACGTGATCCAATGGGCGACTCAAAAGGATCCGTCGGATCGGCCCAAGGATGCTCGTGTGATGCTCGATGCCCTGACGCGTGCGTTGTCGCCTCGCGACGACGACGATACAGCAGCAACCCGCGTGATTGACTCCGCCCGAGCGTCAGCCGAAGTTGAAGATTCCCGAGAAACCCAACGCGAGCTTCCCACTATTGCCGCTGGTGCACCAATTGCTCAATCACGTGACACTGCAGGTGTTGCTCCAGCGCGAGGGCGGCGACGTGGATTTCGCCTCGCCGCGTTCCTCATTGCACTGCTGGTGGTTGTGGGTGGCGGCGGCTCGGTGTGGTGGTTCCAGTTCGGCCCCGGGTCGCTGACCGCGAGTGCCACTGTTGCCGGTATGTCCGTCGACGACGCAACGATCGCGTTGACAACCGCTGGTTTCTCAATCGTTGACCCCGTTTCAGAGGAATATCACCCGGACATTGCCGAAGGCTTGGTCGTGACGACGTCACCCGAAATCACATCGGGAATGCCCAAGGGAACCGAAGTGCACCTCGTCGTCTCGCTGGGACCCGAGCCCATCGCGTTCCCCGACTTCACCAACATCACCACCGTCGCCTTTTCCGCGCAACTCGCGAAACTGGGAATCGGGGTTGTCGACACGACGAAAGAGTTCCACAAATCCATCCCCGCGGGTGAGGTCATTTCGGCATCACACGCTGATGGGTCTGCAATCGCTGTCGGCGACACGCTGTATGCGGGTGACTCCGTCCTCCTCACCGAATCGGCGGGCAAAGTTCCGAACGTCAAAGGCATGACGGTAGAGGACGCCACCGTCGCTCTCGAATCCTCCGATCTCACGGTGAATGGCCGAACCACCCAAGAGTTCTCGTCGACGGTTGCGGCGGGCAGGGTCATTTCGGTCACCGCCGCTGGCGGGGTGATTCACCCCGGTGGCTCGGTCTCGCTCGTGGTCTCGAAGGGTCCCGAACTTGTCACGATGCCCGGCGTCTCGGGGATGACGATAGCTGCGGCGAAACAATTGCTCGAAGACCTCGGCTTTGTCGTCACGGTGGTTACAGAGATACCGAAGAAACACTGGGCTCAAAGCTGGGCGGAGGCCGGGTCCACGGACCCCGCCGAAGGAACTGAAGTACCCAAGGGTGCGACAATCACGCTCCAGGGGAAGATCTAGGTTCACTCACCGAGCGGCATCAGGATGAGCCCCAACGCTAATGCGAACATGATGAGTGCAATGACAGTGTCCAACACGCGCCAGAATCGCGGATTCTTCACATAAGGCGAGAGCGCTTTTGCACCGTAGGCCAACCCAAAAAACCATGTGATGCTGGCCACGGATGCGCCCAGTGCGAACCACCAGCGGTTGTCCCCGAACTGCGCCGCGAGAGCTCCGAGGAACACCACGGTATCGAGATAGACGTGCGGGTTGAGCAGAGAAAAGGTGACCGTCGCAATCACGGCGGTTCGAACAGTGCCCGGTCCCTGTCCCGAGACG
>JBIIBI010000115.1:0-3816 GCA_044239485.1 Microbacteriaceae bacterium
TTGAATCCCCCAACAATGCCGCACTCCGGCTGGAGCACCGTCGAGGCGGCACCCGATTCCGCGCTCTTCGCCGGCATCGAGGGGGAGCAGTTCCATTTCGCGCACTCGCACGCGGCAACACATTGGACGCTCGAGGTCTATGGCGCGTTCGCTGCGCCCCGCGTGACCAATGCGACTCACGGTGAGCGATTTATCGCCGCTGTCGAAAACGGCCCGCTGTCCGCCACGCAGTTTCACCCCGAGAAGTCCGGTGAGGCTGGGCTGCAACTTCTGCGCAACTGGGTACAGTCGCTGTAACCGAAAGCCACCATGCCGAAACTCATCCTCTTGCCCGCCGTTGACGTGTCTAATGGTGTTGCCGTCCGCCTCACGCAGGGACGCGTCGACACTGACACCGAATACGGCGACCCGCTCGATGCTGCGCGTGATTTTCTCGATGAGGGCGCCGAGTGGCTACACCTCGTCGATCTCGACGCCGCGTTCGGTCGAGGCGACAACACGGATGTTCTGCGCCGTGTCGTCGATGAACTCGCCGGGTCAATGAGCATTCAACTGTCGGGAGGAATCCGGGACGAGGCTTCGTTGAACCGTGCACTCGCTGCGGGAGTCCGGCGCGTCAACCTCGGCACCGCCGCACTTGCCGATCCCAACTGGGTGGCGAACGCTATCGCGGAACACGGCGACCTCGTTGTCGTTGGGCTGGACGTGCGTGGTTCGACCCTCGCACCGCGGGGAACGACCGAGGTTGGCGCAGATGTGTTCGAAGCGCTGGACGTTCTCGAGGCAGCGGGTTGCTCGCGGTACATCGTGACCGACGTTGACACCGACGGTGCGATGAGCGGCCCGAACCTTCAACTGTTGAGCGACATCGCACGTCGAAGCCACGCTCCTGTCATCGCATCTGGCGGAATTGCGACGCTCGACGACATCGCCGCAATCCGCAATCTCGCCGATATCGGTGTCGAGGGGGCAATCCTCGGTAAAGCGCTTTACGCAGGAGCATTCACTCTGCGCGACGCCCTGGCCGTAGCGAACGGGAACTGACTCGGTGGCGGGCGATCATCACGCGGATTCGTCCGGAGTTCCGTGGGAGGGACGCACGTTCCAGGACAACCCGCACGCGGGGGACACCGGCGAGACGCCAGCGAATGTTGAGGAGCGCCTGGCGGAGTGGCGCGCTGGCACGGGCACATTCACGGACCTCGTCGCAGCCTTCGCGGACAACCGGTTCCTCATCCCGCTCGTCACCCACGCGGGGGATGACTTCGACGTCGACAATCCCGTCATGGAGGACAAGGTCCAGGAGTTGTCGGTCATCACCGTTGCCGGCCCCAGCGGCGAAACAGTCATTCCGGCATTCACGTCGGTCGCCGCGATGTCGGCATGGAACCCAGAGGCGCGACCCATACCAATCGAGGCGCAGCGAGTCGCACTCGCCGCTGCGAGTGAACAAACTGATCGCATCGTCGTGAACCCAGGCACCGACTCGATCGTGCTGCGTCGACCAGTCGTCTGGTCGATTGCCCAGGGGAACTCTTACAGCGCTCCATGGGAGTCGACCGAGTTCGTCACCAAAACCCGCTCTCTTCTCGCGGGAATCGACAACCTGCTCGAAATCAGAGTTGAGCCAGGCGACTCGAAGGCAACCGGCGACGGCCCTGACGTGACACTGATGCTCGGGCCAACCGACGGGCTCGATGTGGAACAGGTTCAAACCCTCGTCGACGAAGTCCAGCGCCGCGTGTTGAGCAACGAAATGTTCATCAACCAGATCGACGCCCTCGCGCTATCTCTAAGCAAACGGTCGATCGTGTCGTGAAGAAAGATTCTATGTTTTTGTGAACGGATGCTAAAATATGGAAGTGAAATCGGAACCGGACAAGAGTGTGAGTGCATCGCTGCGCGATTCGGCCACGGTTACTTCCGCGGGGGAGTCGTTAGCCGCAGTGATTTTCGGAGTTAGTACCCATGCTCCGGTCAACCACGTTGACCATCGCGGCCGGGTATTCGAGATTTACGCGGGGAACTCGGAACACTGGGTGGAGCCGTTGACATATTGCTACGCGTTCACCGTTAGACCTGGGCAAACCAAGGGTTGGGGTTTGCACGAGAAAAAGAACGATCGTTACACCCTGATTACGGGTGAAGTCATGGTGGTGCTCTATGACGCGAGGGTTGACTCGCCAACACACGGGCTGGTGCAAAAAGTGGTGTTGACCGCTGAGGGGATTCGTCAGCTCGTAATCCCGCTGGGCGTTTGGCACAGCAGTGTTTGTCTGAGCGACAACGAGGCTTACCTCATCAACCACCCCACTGCGGTGTATCACCATAGCGCTCCCGATCGATTGCTTTTGCCCTGGAACACGAAAGAGATTCCCGTTGACTTGACGAAGTTTTTTCCCAACCAACACAAAGCCTCGTGACATCGTCTGCTGAGTTCGCAGGGGTTGCGTACCAGCGGGACCATTTGCTTATCATCCCTACGCACAACCACGCGGAAACGCTGGCTCTCGCTGTTCAGAGTGCACAAAACCAGACTGAACAAGACCTCGGAATTGTCGTAATTGGCGACGGGGTAACTGACGACAGTCGCGATGCGATAGCGCCGATTGTGAAGTCCGACAATCGAGTGAGTTTCCTTGACCGAGCTAAAGCTGTGCGCCACGGTGAAGAATATCGGGACGAAGTGATTCGTGCCTCGAAAGCCACGACGATTGCCTATTCCGGTGACGACGACTTGTTGTTTCCCGACCATATCGAAACTCTGTCCGAATTGCTTACCGGTGTTGATTTCGTCAATTCGCTGCCGATTTTCATCAACCCCGATGGAACCCTCACCCACCTCCCCTCAGATTTATCACTACCTGAGTCTGTGAGCTGGCATTTGGATCCGAATGAGCGACGAAACACTGTTTCTCTCACGGGAGTCATGCACACCAGGAGCTCTTATCTGGGACTGCCATTTGGTTGGCGCCCAGCACCCACAGGGCGGTGGACGGACCACTACATGTGGGAACAATACTTTTCGATGCCGAACTTCACTGCCCGCACATCAACTCGGGCAACTACTGCCAAGTTCGCCCAAGATGCACGCGAAGGAATGACGGCGATCCAGCGAGGCTCAGAGTTGAAAGAGTTTGCTCGACAAATGTCCACAACAGGGTTTGTTGAACAGTGGAACGCGAGGGTTCGAGAGTGCGAGCGGCAAACAATTGCATGGTTGGCCCTCGAAAAGACTTCGTTGAACGCGCAACTGGCTTCAGCGGTTCAACGCGGCGAAGAATTGTCAGCCGAAATTGACGCCATCCGCCAAGAATGCGAACGTCTGCGGGTTGCACTCGATATAAGTGACAAGAGATCTGATGAAATTGCCGCGACAGTGGAAGCGATGGTGAATTCAAAATCGTGGAAAATCACCGCCCCGCTCCGAAAACTTCGCGCTGCACTTAGCCCTGCCGCAAAGTACAATCAATCGGAGTTCGGAAGCGAACCTCTAATTTAGTGTTGCACTGGTTGTCGCGCTTGCGATTCTATTGACAACAACTATTTACAGTTTGGATCGCGCCTGCAAGGTGGTGACGCTGGTCGCACTTGGCTTTGAACGGCGGACAATGACATTCCGCTCCCGGATTGTGATCGCACACGCACATCACCTTGTTTGCGGGATCGAGAGCGCAGTCACACGTCGCAGTGTCGCCTTCAAATTCTCCGCGCTCGGGTATAGTCATGCAGCTAGCCTAACCGCCCCATCGAATAACCCAGAGTTGTGATGAATACGAAAGTGACAACGCCGTGAGGTTTTTGTCAGATTGGGTT
>JBIIBI010000063.1:0-5103 GCA_044239485.1 Microbacteriaceae bacterium
GGGCGCTGAACATTTTTGTGGGCGGTGAGCGCGTGTGGAAAAGCTAAAGGTTCAACCTAAACTCTAAACAACCTTGCCCACAACCCCCTTCAAAAAGAAACACGCGGTCAGGGCTAATTTTTTGATTTGAACCGAGTTATTTATCCACAGTTATACCCAGCCACTCCACAGCACCCCACGGCGTGGTAAACAGATTGCCCACAGGTCTATCCACAGGCAGGTTTGCGCCGTCGTGACGAAAAACGTAGCGTTCACAGTGTTCGTGTGGCGTGGCGCAGTCCGATGTCCGTCGTCACGCGCATACTAGAGAACCCGCTCGAAAAGTTGACTCAGGAGGTGATCATCGATGGCCGGACCACAGCTCGAATTGGTGCCAGAAGGCACCGGTGACACCCGTGTTCCACCGAACGACCAGGCCGCCGAAATGAGCACGCTCGGTGGGATGTTGTTGTCAAGCGACGCGATTGCCGACGTTCTTGAACTCGTCAAGGCTGAGGACTTCTACTTCCCCAAACACGAAATCATTTTCAACGCGATCAACACCGTCTTCGCGCGACAGGAACCGACCGACGTCATCATGATCACCGAACAGTTGACTCGCGACGGCAATCTCAACAAAATCGGCGGCGCGAGTTACCTACACACTCTCGAATCGTCGGTTCCGACCGCCGCGAACGCGACGTACTACGCGAGCATCGTCGCGGACAAAGCAATTCTGCGGAAACTCGTGCAGTCGGGAACTCGAATCACACAACTCGGCTACGCCGCCGAGGGTGACCCGAGCGAACTCGTCAACGATGCTCAGGTTGAAATCTTCGCGATTGGCCGCTCAGCCGCAGCCCAAGATGCCGTCGTTCTTCGTGACGCGATCAAGATCGCCGTCAACGAAATGGAGGACCAAGCAAAGTCGGCCAAAGAGGGACTCGACATCCCCACTGGATTCCGTGAACTCGACGATGTCACCAACGGACTTCAACCTGGACAACTCATTCTCATCGCTGCCCGACCCGGGCTGGGTAAATCCACGCTCGCGCTTGACTTCGCCCGTTCCGCCGCGCTTCGATCGCACGTCCCCACCGTTTTCTTTTCGCTGGAAATGAGCGCGACCGAAATCTCGCAGCGCTTGATGTCTGCCGAAACGAGCGTTCCGCTCAGCGCGATCCGCAAATCGAAGGATCTGCAATCAGAAGGCTGGAAGCGAATCAACACACTCCAGCCCAAGCTCGATGACATTCCGCTGTACATCGACGACAGCCCCAACCTGACGCTGTCGGAAATCCGAGCGAAGTGCCGTCGCCTCAAGTCCCAATACGGCATCAAGCTTGTCATCATCGACTACCTCCAACTCATGACGAGCGGGAAAAAGGTCGAAAACCGGCAGCAAGAAGTGTCCGAGTTCTCGCGGTCGCTCAAACTGTTGGCGAAAGAACTAGGGGTTCCGATCGTCGCGCTCTCGCAGCTCAACCGTGGTCCGGAAAGCTCGCCGGACAAAAAGCCACAGCTGTCGCACCTTCGAGAGTCGGGATCGCTCGAGCAAGACGCCGATATCGTGCTGCTCTTGCACCGTGAGCGATTTGCCGAACAAGGCGAAAACCGAAACGACGCCGAGATCCACATTGCCAAGCACCGCAACGGAGAGATGCGAGTCTTGCAGGTGTTGTTTGAAGGCCACTATTCGCGATTCAGCGATTTGGCAAAGATGTAGTCGGGAAAACCTCAATTAGTTATCCCCTATTCTTGAGCCATGGCAGATGCAGGTAAACCGTTCGAGATTGTCTCTAAGTTCCTTGTCGTCATCCAACCGTTCGCTCGATCCGTCGCCGCTCTGATTGCGGGCGTCGCGATCACGCTCACCGAGGATCACTCGACCTATCTCGGCCTTGGCTGGCTCGCGTTTGTCGTCGTCGTCTCGCTGGCGTCAGGTGGCGGAACAGCCACCGTGATGAATCGATTCGCGTGGTGGTCGACGCTCGTCGTCACCGCGTTGGCCCTTCTGGGTCTCCTCGCCGGCAGAATGTCGCCCACGACCGCTCTGTCGCTCACGATCGCGCTCGTCGCCTTCGAGACCTCTCGGGCATTCACTCGAGATGATCGGATCTGGCTCTGGTCGACGGGCATTCTGGCTCTGGGCCTCTCGATTCTCTACTTCAACATTGATGCCGGTGACAGGACGGCCGCTGGATTGACGGGCGGTTGGGCAATCGTTGCGGGTATCTTTGGGCTGATAGGCGCAATTGATTCGATGGTGAAAGCTCGGAAGTCGGCGCGAAAGCCCCCAGCACAAAAATCAACGACGAAAACCACCCCAGCAACGACGACAGCGAAGGCGAAATCACGTGGCACGAAGCGATAAAACCCGACCGGCCGAACTCGTCGGACTCGCCTCCGTGGCGGGGCTGTTCCTGGGCGGCATCGTCCTCATGGTGACCCGAGACTTCGCTCTTGCGGCAATCGCCGGCGGAGGCGGGTTCGTCGTCACAATCATCAGTCTCGCGATGATGGTCCTCGCGATGAGTCCGCAGCTACCAAAGTCGAACAACAACCCACACGATTAGTCGAGGAAATCGACCAGTTTCGAGGCGAGTCCAACATATGCCGCCGGCGTGAGCTCCAACAGGCGCGCTTTCCCCACTTCCGACATGTCGAGTCCTTCGATGAATGTCCGGAGGCCCTTCTCGGTCAAGCGCTTTCCGCGCGTGAGTTCTTTCAGAAGTTCATAGGGATTGTCGATTGTCGTTGTCCCCGCTGCACGCTCGGCCCGCAGCACCGTTTGTATCGCCTCACCGAGCACCTCCAGGTTGGCAGCCAGGTCGTTGAGCAGCGCGTCGCGATCGACGCTGATTTCGTCTAATCCCGCGTTGATGTTCGAAATGGCGAGCAGCGAGTGACCTAGCGCGACGCCGAGGTTTCGCTGTGTGGTCGAATCGGTGAGGTCGCGCTGAAGTCTGGACGTCACGAGCGTTGCGCCAAGAGCGTCGCCCAACGCCGACGCAATCTCGAGGTTCGCCTCGGCGTTCTCGAAGCGGATGGGGTTGACCTTGTGAGGCATCGTCGATGAACCCGTCGCGCCCTTCACCGGAATCTGGGTAATGAACCCTTGTGAAATGTAGGTCCACACGTCCGTACAGAGGTTGTGCAGCACTCGGTTGACGTGGCTAATCCGAGCGAGAAGCGCAGCCTGGCGATCATGTGATTCGATTTGCGTGGTCAACGGGTTCCACTCGAGGCCAAGGGATTCGACGAACTCCCTCGACACACGAATCCAGTCGACCTCGGGGGCCGCCACGACGTGAGCGGAGAAGGTTCCGGTCGCTCCAGAGAACTTGCCGGAAAGTCGCACTGCATCGATATCGGCGAGGAGTTGGGTGAGTCGGTGCGCAAAGACGGCAATCTCTTTGCCAAACGTGGTCGGGGTCGCGGCCTGCCCGTGAGTTCGAGACAACATGGGGGTGTCTCGTTCCGAAGTAGCCAGAGCGGTCAATTTCGCGACCAACACGTCCGTTGCCGGGCGCCACACCTCGCGAACCGCCGCACCGAGGGTTAATCCGTAGGCCAGATTGTTGATGTCTTCGCTCGTGCACGCGAAATGCGTCAATTCGGCGATGCGAGAAAGCCCGAGGCGCTCGAGGTGTTCTCGGACGAGGTATTCGACCGCTTTGACGTCGTGCCGCGTGGTCGCCTCGAGCTCGGCGATACGAGCGACATCAGAGTCATCGAAGTTTGTCGCGACATCTCGCAGGGCCAATCGTTCGTCGGCACTCAGTTCCGCGCCAAAAATGCCCTCGTCCGCGAGTCGAATCAGCCACTCGATTTCGACGTGAACCCGCGCACGGTTGAGTCCCGCTTCGGATAGATGTTGACCAATCTCGGCGACCGCACCGTGGTAGCGACCATCCAAAGGACTGAGCGGCTGGGGCGAAAGGGTCATAACTCTATTCTCGCAGTTTTATCCCCACGAGACGTGTGCGCACCACCCTTCCACGAGCACCCCGTTGCGACACTCTCCGGCTGGAACTGTCGTCACACTGTGATGGTGATATCCGTCGATCTGGTCAGCGCAACAGACCTCCTGGGCGGTGCAATCGCTGATCTCGAACACTCAATCGCGCGCACCGGCTGGGTTGGGCCGGCCCGAATCGCCTATGACGACGTAGCCACAGAATTTCGAGCGCGGTTGGTAGCCCTCGTGATTCAGACGCGGTCACTCGGTTGATCCCGCCGATTTCCATCGAGTCGAACACTTTTCGCTACACACTCGATGCGCTTCTCGCCCGTTCCGACGATCTGCGACGAGTTGCGGCCGCAGTTGCGCACGCCGCATCGACCATGGGTGTTTCGGCTCGTCTCGCTTTCGCGCCCGAGCGACTCGTCCTGCAACTCGAAATCGAGCGAGTCGCCCGAGACATTTCCGCAGTTCACGTGGACCTTGACGGCGTCATCGCCACAATCGAACCCTCCGAAGGGGCCCGTTCCGCACTGGCCAACGTCTCGCCGTGGTCGTTGCTGCGACCCGTCAGTGATTGGGTTGTGAGCCGCGCCCCCTGGCAATCGGGGCTAGCTCCGTGGGTGCCCGTCACCCTCACGCGGCAAAGCGACAACAGTGGCGCTCCTCGCGATTTCGCCGAACGCTTCGCCCGCATCCCCACGGGCTCCGAACGTGTCCGTGTCGACCGTTTTGACACCCCAACCGGACCTCGTTTCGAGGTGTATCTTGCCGGAACCGACTTCGCCGCAGGACCCGACAATCCGTGGTGGTTCGGCTCGAACACCGAGTTGCTCGCGTCGGGGGCGTCGCGCTCGATGTCCGCGACGGAATCCGCACTTCGTCACGCGGGCGTCACCGGCTCGACACCCATCGTCCTCACGGGACACTCTCAGGGCGGAGCGATTGCGCTGGCGCTCGCGAATTCGGGCCGGTACACCGTGGAGGCCATTTTCACGGCGGGGACACCCGCGGGTCTTGTCGAGTCACCGATGAATGTGCCCATTGTGCATGTCGTGCACCCAGAAGACCCCGTTCCCGCTCTGGGCGGAACGATCCGCGGGTCAGCCGGCACGACGTGGATCGTGCACCCCGAACCGCGCGCAACGGGCACCGAGGCG
>JBIIBI010000053.1:0-5979 GCA_044239485.1 Microbacteriaceae bacterium
CTCAAGGGCGGTCGGGCAATCTGAACCATCCAATGTGGGACTGCCGCCCAAGCCATTGAAGTTCTCGGTCAAAGTGCCTTCAGGCTCAATCTCTGAGCCCTGGACAAGGGGGGCCGAGAGGTAGAGGGCAATTCCTCCACCAGTAGTCGCGTGGGCTGGCGCCAGTGGAACGAGGACAATAGAGGCCGCGGCGACTATCGAGGACAAGACGAAGGGGGTTTTTTTCATTTTCCTAACCTACACCGCGAGGCAACAAAAAACGGACTCGCACAACGCTTTGAGAGATTCTTAGATCAGATAAAAAGGCGCACCGAGCGGGCTAGACGCGTCGGCGGGAGACTCGCGTCGCTAGAGCAAGTACAACAACCACAGCAAAGACACCAGCAAGGGCCGCGATGGCAGAGTTGTCCGCACCAGTGTTAGCAAGCGGCTCGTCACCAATCTGTGTCATCCCCCAGAGTGCGGCGTTGTAAGTAAGGCTGTATCCGCCTCCTGTCACTCCAATAAAGACCCCATCCGCTTCTACTTCGCGTGCGTTACCAAAAACATCGATGTGGAGCGTATCGGAGATTTCGAGATCCCGTTCTGTTGCGGTGTCTAGGGTGTCTGCCGCGTCGAGAATTCTGAAACCGTACAGCTCACTATCGCCCGCACACTCGAATTCCGGGTACGACGCCGAAAATGCCATGTCCCCCACAGTCGACGGTCCGCCGACAGCGTTTACCACCCCGAGGTACCCCGTGCGCGTCGAGTTGCCATAAATAAACCCATCGTCGACAAATGCAGTGCCGTCGATCAAGGACGTTCGAAACGAGTTCAGATAGTCGTCAAAATAAAGTCGACCATCGGTCGGTAACACAGAATCTGCGGCAACATAGTGCATTTCTTTCAGTGTGATTTCTTCGGTTATGAGCGTTACTATTGACGCGAGATCAGCCGCAGCCAAACAGGTGTACGCAACCCAGGTGAATTCGTAGGGTGCGTATCCAGCGTCGGCGTACCACTGATATTGCTCAGCTTCCGTAAGGCTGTCGTATCCCCCGGTGCCTTGGACGTCAACACTCGCGGAACCGTCATGAACTCGGTACACGTACTCTTCAAACCCGTCTACTGGAGTCACCGTTGTAGTCGGTACGCCGTCAGCAACATAGACGTAGCTAAAGTCGTCGAGCCCACCCCGTTCCCACGCAGTAGCAGTGAGTGTGGATCCCACAGATGCCATTCCCGCAGCCGATGCTGGCGTCAGGGGAACGAGGGCAATTGATGCTGTGGCGGCAAGAGTGGCCGCGACGAAGGGGCGAAATTTCATAGACCGATTTTGTCACACTTGTCCCTTTCAAAACAAACGCGGCACGATTAGCGGTGGCCGGCACAATCACGAATTCGGTGCTCCCGTCGATAACGGGATCCGCAACCGTCGGGTCGGTTCTCACTGCGGCACCGGGGACGTGGTCACCGACAGCCGATTCCACCACGCACCAGTGGCTTCGAGGCGGCGCCGCAATCACCGGCGCGACCAACGCCACCTGCACCCTGGTCGAGGCCGAAATCACCCAACGACGCGGTTACGAGCCCGTGACGAGTACGACTTTTGTCATCACTTTCGTGTCGAACGCCGCATATGCCGCGGCGGCGTCTTCGATCGGTATCGTCACGGCTCAGCCCGAGACGTCGTCAGAATCCTCGTTGACGACGCCCTCAGCAATTTCGGACGCTGCTTCCTTGACAATGGCCCGGAATCGCACACGGGTTTCTTCCGGAATACGAAAAGCGGGGGCCACAATCGAAACGGACCCAAGTACGCGGGAACTCACAATTACCGGTGCGGCGACCGCCCATACGCTCGAGTCGACTTCGGACCCAGTTTCTGCGAAGTTTGATTGCCCGAAGATTTCTAGCTGGGACTCCAGGCGAAACAGCTCGTCTCGGGATAACTGTGGTTCGAGCGCGGCGAGATACTGCTGCTTTTTCCGTGGGGGAAGGTTAGCCAGCAACATCTTTGCCGCAGCACCGCGGTGCAGTGGCATGATTTGCCCAGGTAGGAACGAAATCGCAAGACTCTTGTCGGGTTGCGCCACGGCGACACAGACCGCCGCATCCCGGATGCGCTTCACGACGAGCGCCGTTTCATGGGTTTCCTGCATGATGCGTTCAAGAATAGGTCTGGAAACACTCGCTAGGTCGAGCGAGACTTCCGACGCGGCTGCCAAACGCAAAACCTGGGGTGACAGCGAATAGCTTCCCCTGTTCCGCTCTTCGACAAGGTACATCTCGCGCAGAAGTGAAAGATACCGATAGGCGCTCGGAACCGAGATCCCGTGAGTTTTAGCGATTTCTTCGATCGTCGTCTCTGGCTTGGTCTCGCTGAACTGCAGCAAGATTTGTAGGACGCGCCGTGCGCTGCCGACTCCGCGTGTTGAATTAGCCGAATTTGGCACGATCAGTATCTTTCGTTGAAAAAATCTTTTAGTGTCTGATTATATCCACGTCAGGGATGAGAGAATCGCGACTGGAGTGTGGCGCGATGTCTCCGCGTTGCTGAGTGTCACGACGAGTCGGTTCTGATCGAGGGTGTTTACCGCATGCTTGTAACCGAACGACTTCCGCGAGCCGGGTCCGTCAACACGCGTGTCGAACGCGTAAACCCGAAGAAGTAGTGGTGAATGCCGTGCCCGCGCGGTGACGGCGATCCCATGTGAACGGGCTCGCTGATACCGTTCTCGAAGGGTGATATTTAACAAGGTTAGCGCACCCGCGGAGGTGTGCGCCGTTCCGACGCGGATTTCGTTCGCGAGAGTGTCTAGGCTGAACCCATGTCAAAGGTTCTCGCTTCTCTGCCGATCGGCGAAAAGGTCGGCATCGCGTTTTCCGGCGGGCTCGACACTTCCGTCGCCGTCGCCTGGATGCGCGAAAAGGGTGCGATTCCATTCGCCTACACAGCGAACCTTGGCCAGTACGACGAGGACGACATCGAGTCAATCCCCGAGCGGGCAACCGCCTATGGCGCGGAGCTCGGCCAGCTAGTTGACTGTCGGCAATCGCTCGCCGACGAAGGCCTCGCCGCGATTGCGTGTGGCGCGTTCCACATTCGAACGGGCGGGAAGACCTACTTCAACACCACTCCCCTGGGCCGGGTCGTAACCGGCACGCTGCTGGTTCGTGCGATGCGCGACGACGGAGTCGAAATCTGGGGCGACGGCAGCACCTACAAAGGCAACGACATCGAGCGGTTTTATCGCTACGGGCTGCTTGCGAACCCCAACCTGCGCATCTACAAGCCGTGGCTCGACGCGGACTTCGTCAGCGAACTCGGTGGTCGTCGCGAAATGTCGGAATGGTTGACGGCACGCACGCTTCCGTATCGCGCCTCTGAAGAAAAGGCGTATTCGACCGACGCGAACATGCTCGGTGCGACGCACGAGGCGAAGACACTCGAACATCTGGACACCTCGTACGAAACCGTCGAACCGATTATGGGCGTCAGATTCTGGGATCCGACGGTGGCTATCGAGGCCGAAGACGTCACCATCACGTTCCGTCAGGGGCGCCCCGTCGCCATCAACGGCAAAGACTTTTCGAACGACGCCGTGGGGGTCATCATGACCGCGAACGAAATTGGTGGCCGCCACGGACTCGGGATGTCCGACCAGATCGAGAACCGCATCATCGAGGCGAAGAGCCGCGGAATCTACGAAGCGCCGGGAATGGCGCTGTTGCACATCGCGTACGAGCGCCTGCTGTCAGCGATTCACAACGAGGACACGATGGCCGCCTACGCCGCGGAGGGTCGCCGCATGGGTCGGCTGTTGTACGAAGGACGGTGGCTCGACCCGCAAACGCTGATGTTGCGCGAGTCTCTGACGAAGTGGGTCGCCGCGGCCGTCAACGGTTCGGTCACGCTGCGCCTTCGCCGCGGCGACGATTACACGATCGTCAACACCGATGGCGACGGCTTCAGCTATCACCCCGAGAAGCTCTCGATGGAACGCACCGAGGACGAAGCGTTTGGCCCGACCGATCGTGTCGGACAACTCACGATGCGGAACCTCGACATCCAAGACACGCGCGCCAAGCTCGATCTGTATCGCCAGCAGGGGCAACTCGACGGCGGACAATTCGAACTGACCTGATTCGGCGGGGAGGCCTTCGATAGGCTGAACAAATGGCAGCGAACGACTTTCTCAACGACAAACGGTTCATCGTGTGGCTCGACCTCGAAATGACGGGTCTGAACATCAACACCACCGAACCCGGAAAACGCGATGACGAGATCGTCGAAATCGGTGTCATCGTGACCGACGGCAATCTTGTGCCGCAAGACAAGGGACTGCAACTCGTCATCAAGCCGACCGACGCCGCGATGGCGAACATGGGAAGTTTCGTTCGAAATATGCACGACAAGAGCGGGCTTCTCCCCCTCCTCAAGGACGGGGTCTCGGTCGCCGAAGCGGAAAAACAGGTCCTCGCCTACATCCAGCAACACGTCCCCGTTCGTCAGACCGCGCAGATGGGCGGCAACACGATTCACATGGACCGTCGCTTCTTGGCGAAATACATGCCCGCTGTCGAAGACTGGGTGCACTACCGCAACGTCGACACGTCGACCGTCAAAGAAGTTTTGTACCGCTGGTTCCCCTATGTCGTGGAGGCAGCCCCCGAAAAGATTGGCAATCACCGCGCGCTTGCGGACGCGATCGAATCGATTCGCGAGCTCGCGTTCTACCGGGAACTGCTCTTCTCGATGGACGCGATTGAGCCAGAACAACTTGAACGCGCACGAAAGAAAGCCACTGATGCATGGGCGGAATTACTGGCATAATGAAACCGTTGCGTTTCGGCGCACATGGTGGCTATAGCTCAGTTGGCAGAGCGTCTGGTTGTGGTCCTGAAGGTCGCGGGTTCGAGCCCCGTTAGCCACCCTCCGCAATTCCCCGAATTCAGGTTCGAACGACGACCGTCGCGGTCTCGATCGAATCGTTCTGTGTGATGTGGGCGTCGACCTGCGCGTCCCACGTCTCGGCATAGTCGGCGAACTGGCGGCCGTCGCGGTCGACCAATCGCGCGAGACGTTCACTTTCGTCGCACTCGACCCACACCACCGTTGATGCGAGTTTTCGCGACAGCGGGGTGCTCACCCCACAGCCCTCAATCACGACCACGTCGGCGGGGGCAACCTCGATGATTTCGCCAGCCGAGTTACGCTCCCAATCCCACGCCCGATATCGGCCGGGCAGACCGTCGGCAATCGGCGTCAAAACGGTTTCGATTACCGCATCGCGGCCATCGGCAAGCCCACCCCAACCCGGATACGCATCGTCGAGCTGGACGAGAGTCGCGCCGAGTGCGTCGGCCATCCGAAAAGCAAGGCGCGTCTTACCCGAACCGCTTTTCCCATCAATCAGGATGACGTGCGGTCTAGGCGATGGCACTGTTCCACACCCCGAGGTATCCCACCAGAACCATCGACGAAACGCCGATGATGACAGAGCCCGCTATAAGAATCCAATCGCGGATCCCCAAGGGCCGATAGACACTCCAGGTTCGGTTGGACCGAGAGAAGCCTCGAATCTCGGCGACATCGCTCATCCGCACCGCACGTCGAATCGCAATGACCAACGTGGTCAAGGCAACGGCGAACGGCGTCGGGGCACGACCGTTTGCGCGGCGAGCCTGACGTGTTTCGTCGAGGTCGGACGAGATAACGGGGATCAACCTCAAGGCAATCAGGGTCGCGAGTGCGACTCGGTCCGGCAGGATTCTTTTCACCGCGCAGGTCGCCAAAACTTCGTGAGCGGAAATCGCACCGGCGACAAGAAGGGCGGGCAATGCGATCGCGAGGATGCGTAGCATCGCAGCACTGGACGTGGCGATTGACCCGTCACTGATGTGCATGAATCCCCATTGGAAAAGAGTGACACCGCGATGTGTTCCATACAGAAGGGACGCGATTCCCGCCGTTCCCACAGCGGCGGCCAAGAC
>JBIIBI010000054.1:0-5936 GCA_044239485.1 Microbacteriaceae bacterium
CGGAGTTGTTGCGCGGATGGACGCGCTGCCGTTCGGAATCGCTGCGTGGAGATTGGGTGCTGGCCGAGCGCGCAAGGAAGACCCCGTTATTCACGCCGCGGGAATTGACCTCGCCGTCAAGCCGGGGGACTCCGTGAAAGCCGGCGACACAATCTTTACTCTGTCGGCCAACGATTCCGCGCGTTTCGATCGTGCACTCGAAGCACTGGACGGCGCGTGGGACATCGGTGATTCCGTCGTCGACCACGGACCCCTCATCGCCGAGGTCATCACCGGATGAACCGCATCGGGCTTCCCCAAGTTACGCCGGGGGACCGGTCGACTCACGTGTTCCCCGGAACCGACGTCACCGTCGAGTCACTCCCCAAGATTTCTCTGCACGACCACCTCGACGGCGGGCTTCGCCCGTCGACCGTCATGGAACTCGCGGCCGCTGGCGGTATCGAAATCCCTCGCTCCACAGCCGAAGAACTTAACGAGTGGGTTCGGTCCAATGCCGATTCGGGCAACCTGGTCGATTATCTAGCAACCTTTGCTGTCACCCTGTCCGTCATGCAAACGGCGGATAACCTCGAGCGCGTCGCCCGCGAATTCGTCGACGACCTGATTGCCGACGGTGTCGTTTATGCCGAGATACGGTGGGCACCAGAACTTCACCTCGAGCAGGGACTCGACATGCGCGGCGCGATTGATGCCGTTCAGCGCGGGATTGAGTCAGCCGTTGAGGGCGGTCGCGCATCGGGACGTTCCGCCCAGGCGTTCCAATTGCTGTGCGCGATGCGCCAGAACGACCGTGCCGACGAGGTTGCCGATCTCGCGATCGAATACCGCGGCCGCGGAGTCGTCGGATTCGATATCGCCGGGCCCGAGGCGGGTTTTCCAGTGTCACGACTCGCTTCTGCGTTCGCAAAACTCGATGCCGCGTGGGTGCCTCGCACGGTTCACGCGGGTGAAGCTGATGGGCTCGAGAGCATCGAAGGTGCACTGCTCGACGGGCGAGCGCTGCGATTGGGCCACGGAGTTCGAATCACGGACGACCTTTCCATCGAGGAATCCGAGGGTGCTAGCCACATCACGCTCGGTCCGCTCGCCGAGTGGGTGCGCGATCGCCGAATCGCGCTCGAGATCTGTCCGACGTCCAACGTCCACACGAATGCGTTCGACCGGTTCGGTTCGACAATCGACGATCACCCGTTCGACATGCTGTACCAACTCGGCTTTGCCGTCACGGTCAACACCGACAATCGACTCATGAGTGGTACGAGCCTGTCCCGCGAAATTGCGAACCTTGCCGAGACCTTCGGCTATGACCTTGACGATGTGTTGCAGTGGCAACTGAACGCCGTCAATGCGGCATTCATCGCTAGCGACGAGCGTGACACTCTGTCCGATTTTCTGATGTCGGCGTATACGGCCTAGCCGACCTCGCCGGTAACACGCTGGTTGGCGTGGAGGCCTTCGCACTCGAGGTTGACCGGGTCAGTGGTGCAGGTGTCGCACATAATCGCGCGATGACGACAGTCGAGGTTCGCACAATTGACGACCGACGACGTAGCCGAACCGCAGACGTCACAGTCTCCGATAACCGTGGCGTCGGCACTGAAGTTGACCGTCATGCGTTCATCGAATACATACAGCGAGCCCTCCCACAGGCCCTTGTCGCGGTAGGCCTCGCCGTAGCGCACGATTCCGCCCTCGATTTGGTAGACCTCTGAAAATCCGCGGTTGAGCATCGCTGCGCTAAGGATCTCGCAACGTACTCCGCCGGTGCAGTACGTAACGATCGGCTTGCTCTTGAGGTGGTCGTACTTCCCACTGTCGAGTTCGGTAATGAAATCATGAGTCGTCCGCACGTCTGGAACGACGGCGTTCTTGAACCGACCGATGCGCGCTTCGAACGCGTTTCGTCCGTCGAAAAAGACGACGTCATCACCGCGCTCGGCAACGAGCTCGTTCACCTGGCGCGGGCTGAGGTGCCGCCCGCCATTGAGAACCCCTGTTTCGTCGACAACGATTTCCTCGGGCGACAGGAACGCGACGAGTTCGGGGCGGGCCTTGACGCTCAGACGCGGGAAGTCGTCGCCCGTTCCTTCGGACCACTTCACGTCCATCTTCGCGAAGTCGGGATACTGCTTGGTCGCCTTCACATACTTCTTCACGTTCGCCATCTCGCCACCGACGGTCCCGTTGATTCCGTGGGGTGACACGATGATGCGGCCAGTCAGACCGTGCTGTTCGCACAAAGACCGTTGCCACAACACCACTGCGTGCGGGTCGGCGACCGGCGCGAACGCGTAGTACAGGATTATCTTGGGGAGTGGCACAGGCTTGAGTTTATCGGCTGTACAAAAAGGTGCCGCGACGATGTTACGTCACGGCACCCGATTGGCCCGTGGTTAGTCGGCTAGAAGTGACCACGTGGTCGACGAATAGGAAGTGAGCCCTGTCATCGCGAAAAACGTCGTCCCGTTCGGGCCGGATCCCGAGAACAAACTTCCCGTCCGAGAGGAATAGTTGCCAAATCCACTCAATTCGACGACATCACCGTTCGTGACTGCGCCTGTGACTGTGCTGACCGAGGCAACGGTTGCCCGTTCGAAAAACTCCCCGTCTATCTCTAATCCGCCCATACCGTAGTAGCCGGGAACGGACCTGATTGATAACATCCAATTGTCGTTACCCGCATCCTTGACGATGTTGTACTGAGGGTAATCCCCGAACCACGTTGAGTCATCGAGCACAATCTCTTGCCCAACGGTAATCGTGGAGGGATTGCCTCCCTCGGGGCTGAGCATGGTGAAAAGGTCGCGGGGTGTTCCGGGCCCACCGGTCGCACCGAGTGAAATTCCCACCCATTGTCCGCTCGATGATCCCGGAGCAATCTGCAGGTAGGACGGCTCTCCCAACTCTCCCCAAGGGTCGGCCGTCGGTGTCGTGACCGCCATACCTTCTGCGCTGATCGCCACGATTGAGCGGGCGCTGACCACACCGTCGCCTGTACATTCGCCATCTACACGAGACTTGGTTGCGGTGTACGCGATGAGGGCCACTTCGTTTCCCGTCGCCGCAGGGTTAGAGCCGTAGGAAACATCGACACACGGGCGTGACTTCGTCGGTACCCCGAAACGCGTCGAAACCATTGGGGTGTTGTTGACCATGGTCACAACCGCTAGGCGATAAGCGTTGCCGCCTGTGCAATCCAGAAGTGCGGTTGGGTTCACGGTCGGCGCACTTATCGCGTAGAGCCCGGAGAAGGTGTAACCCTTTTGACACAATTTCGCGAGGTTTTTCTTCGTTAAAGTGGTGGTTTGCAGGCTACCTCCTGACATCGTCGAGGTGGTGTACTCGTAGTTGCCCTTGGAGCGGGGAATCAACGTGAATTGGTTGGCGCCGCCCGCACCATAACGACCGATGTCGACGTACCCGTGGGAATTCGATGTCAGCTGGCGATACCCGTTGCTGTTGTAGCTGTTCTGCGCACCGGTCGAATCGAAATTGACGAGGTGAGCAGTTCCCGCACCCTCCTCGTTGGTGACTCCGTAGTGGAATGCGCCACCGAATCCGTCGGGAAACAGTCCGTAACGGTCCCAATTAGGATTAGACAAGTCAGTCCAGGTGGGCATAGTTTCGGGGGTTGTCGTTGCCTTAGGAGCGCCCGCGGGGCCTTCGATCGTTTCGATGCTCGGCCACGCCGGAGCTGCTCTCGGGTCGGGGCATTCTTCGATTACTGAGCTACCCTCTTTCATGACGTCGGCCGATGCGCTGTGCACTCCGGGTTCCGGCACGGTGAGCTGCACGCTGAAGTAAATGACCTGGTCATAGGGGTTGTCTTCGGGAACAGTGTAGGTCGCTCCCCCTCCCCATGGGTTGACCTCGTATTCACTCGAATCCAGCGGAGTACCGGCGGTGGCCCAGGTTCCAACCAAGTCGAGTACGTCGCCTGCCACTACCAAGTCTTCGTTGAGGCACAGCGAGAATCCGGCGCCGATGTACTCCTCGCCCGCCACCGTAGTGACGGTCGCCGAGTCGTAAACCTCGATTGTCCCATAGAAGCCCCGCGATACACCCGCAGTGTTGCTGATGTTCTTCTTCCCCAACTTAAGCACTTGGCTATCCGAATTTGTCACGAGGGTTTTAGAAATACCCGATGAATTAGAGACGGTCACTTGGTCTGTCACTTGGAGGTAGTCGATGCACTGGTTGTCGGCGGAAATCTTGAAAGTCTTCGAGTCCTCGTCACTCGAATCGCACGTTTCGTCGGCGAAAGAGTCGGAATACCAATATCGCAAACCATTGCCGTCCTCACGAGTCAAACCCGAGAGAGAAGACCTGGTGAGGGTCAACGCCGATCGGCTGAAGACCGACTTCAATTTCGCCGGCCAGCCCGCGTAGTCATCTCCTACAAACTGTTGGCTGTAAACCGTTGCACGTTCGCCATTCTTGACGACCATTGATTTGCCGTCGCTTGACGGGCGATCGAAGTTGTACGCGACGGGCGCGAAGCCAGCCCCGTTCGCCTGCGCGGGAAGTGCGACGAAGGATGAGCCGGTGAGGACTAGCCCAGCAACCGCCCAGCGGGCGATGCGAGATAGTGCCGATTGCGAAACAAACATGGTGTGCCTTTCTGAGTCGACGGGTTAACTATGATACTAATCCTTTTCGGTGGGGGATAGATAGCCCGAGGCCCCCAAGAACTATGAGGCAGCAGCAACGATGACCGTGTCGTAGCCACGCAAAACGAAGGTCGAGCGCCGGCTCGGCTCGGCGGCGAGTTCGAGCGCGGGAAACCTCTCGATGAGCGCTGGCAACGAGATGGCCATTTCCAATCGCGCGAGCGGAGCACCGATACAGAAGTGAATCCCCGCCCCGAACGCGATGTGCTGGTTGGTCTCGCGGGTTAAATCCATGGAATCCGCGTCGGCAAACGCGTCGGCGTCACGATTGGCAGCCCCCAACAGCGCCGCGATCTTCTGACCCTCGCGGACAAGAACGCCGTTGATTTCGGTGTCGGTCGTCGCGGTGCGTTCGAACAGTTGCAGCGGCGAATCGAACCGCAGGAATTCCTCGAGCGCGGTGCGAGAGACCGCGCGGGGGTCATCGCGCAGAGGCTGCATCACGGACGGTCGTCGAAGTGCGGCCACGATGCCGTTTCCGAACCCGTTGACGCTCGCTTCGTGCCCAGCGTTCAGGAGCAGCACGCACGTCGCGATGAGTTCCTCGACGCTGAGGCGCTCGCCGTCCTTTTCGGCAGCCGCGAGGGTGCTGATGAGGTCAGTTCCGGGATGGACCTTCCGCAGCTCCATCAAACCGTGCACGTAGTCGGCGAATTCCGTGGCCGCGGCTCGGGCCTCGGCCTTGTGGGTCTCGGTGGGGTTGACCTCGTACATCTTGACAATGGACTGCGACCATGGCCGCAACAGGTGCTCGTCGGCGTCGGGGAACCCGAGCATGTGGGCGATGACCTTGACCGGGAGTGGCTCGGCGAAATCCGCAAGAACATCGAATGTGCCGTTGCGCGCCAGCTTCTCGGCGCAGTCGTCGAGCAAGGACTGGGTGATTCGTTCAATGTCGGGCGTGAGTGCGGTGATTGTGCGCGGATTGAACGCCTTGCTGACGAGCGACTTGAGCCGTGTGTGTTTGGGCGGTTCCGAATCGAGGATCGAATCCGAATGCAGGTAATTGAAGTCGTGCCATTCGGTCTCGGGGGTCTTCGGAGTGAAGATTCGGCCGAGCGTTTTCGACCGCAGCACGGCGTTGGCATCGGCGTGACGCGCGGCGAGGAACATTCCGGTCGGTTCGTGCCAGAAGGGCTTCCCGACCGCCCTGGCCTCGGCGAGGGCGGGGTACGGGTCGACGAGGAAATCCTTGTCGGCGAAATCAAACAAGCGTGCCCTCTGTTTCGGTCATGCGATGAAAGCCCGGAGGTCGGATTCGAT
>JBIIBI010000055.1:0-5887 GCA_044239485.1 Microbacteriaceae bacterium
TTTGGGTGGGGAGAGCCGATGATGAACGTTCCGCCGCTTCGCCCCCGACGAGTTTCGATGATCCCCTGGTTTCGCAACGTCTGGAGCGCATCGCGGACGGTCGCAGTGGCGACGCCGAACATTGCGGTCAACTGATTCTCGACGGGGAGCTGCTCGCCCCGTCGCAGCAGTCCGAGAGAGATTGCGGTTGACAGGCGATCGACAATCGCATCGGCTCGGAGGACATCCGGAAGCGGTCGGAAGACTTGAGATTGAACCCCGTTCAGAACACCCACGTACCCTCCAATCGTTTGACCGCTTCAATCACGATACTGTGAATCGTTTAGGGATAGACGATTTTTTGTTCGTCGATGAACGATAATGAATGTATGCCTTACGCCATAACCAATCCCGCCACCGGAATCGTCGAACGCGAATTCCCGAGTGCCACCCCGGCCGACATCGCCGACGCGATTTCACGAGCCGACGCGGCCCACACGGTGTGGAGCCAAACGCCCCTCGCCGAGCGCGCCGCCGTGCTTCAGCGGGTCGCCGATTTGTATCGCGAGCGCAAAGATCAACTCGCGGCCATCATCGCGCGCGAGATGGGAAAGCCGGTTCGCCAGGGTCGTGGCGAGGCCGGATTTGTCGGGGACATTTACGAGTTCTACGCCACTCAGGGACCGGGGTACCTCGCCGATCACGACATGCACCCGATGTCGGGCGGACAGGCGATTGTCCGCTCGCAATCGCTCGGTGTGCTGCTCGGAATCATGCCCTGGAATTATCCCTACTATCAGGTTGCGCGTTTCGCCGGCCCGAACCTTCTCCTGGGCAACACCATCATCCTCAAGCACGCGAGCAACTGCCCCGAATCGGCACTTGCGCAGGAACAGATTTTCCGAGACGCGGGATTGCCCGACGGCGCGTACATCAACCTGTTCGTCGAGAGCCGCGACATCGAGACCATCATCGCCGATCCGCGTGTTCAGGGAGTCTCGCTAACGGGAAGCGAGAAGGCCGGAGCAGCCGTTGCGCAAGCCGCCGGCCGCGCTCTCACGAAAGTCGTGCTCGAGCTGGGCGGAAGCGACCCGTTTATCGTTCTCGATGACGTGAACCTTGACGAGACCATCGCCGCCGCCGCGTCCGGACGCATGAGCAACGCGGGTCAAGCGTGTACCGCTGCGAAGCGCTTTATCGTTGTCGATTCCGTGTACGACCGGTTCGTCGAGGGCTTCACTGCCAAACTGCAGACCTACATCGTGGGGGATCCGCTCGACCCAGAAACGAAACTGGGACCGCTGTCGTCGCTCGGGGCCGTCGAAGAACTGATCGAACAGGTGGACGACGCCGTCGCCAACGGTGCGACTCTTGTAATGGGCGGACATCGGGTCGGAGACGTCGGTTTCTTCATGGCTCCCACGCTTCTGACCAACGTCACGCCCGCGGCCCGCGCATTTAGCGAAGAACTGTTCGGTCCCGTCGCCGTGGTCTACCGCGTCGCTGACAAGGACGAGGCGATCGCGCTAGCGAACGGTTCCGAATTCGGATTGTCCGGTGCGGTGTTCGGGTCTAACCCCGAGGACACGCGATACGTGGCCGATCGACTCGAATCGGGCATGGTGTACATCAACGAGAACACCGACTCGCACGTCGACCTGCCATTCGGCGGAGTCAAGAAATCGGGTTTCGGACGTGAGTTGGGACACTTTGGGCTCGACGAGTTCGTCAACAAAAAGCTGATTCGAACCGCCGCGCGCTAACCCTGTGGACAGCGGGAGCGCTTCTCGGGCTGTCGCGAAAAACTGCGTACATGAGCACGATGCCCGAGCGCGGAAGCGCCAGCATTGAATTCGTTGTCGCTTCTGTCGCCCTTCTGATCCCGCTGGTGGCACTGACTGTCACCACGAGCCAGATCGCGTCCGCCACCTTCGCGGCAACGACCGCCGCACGGCACGGTGTTCGGGCCTTCACGCAAGCCGAATCGACCAACATCGGGCTGGAACGTGTTCGCGCCATTACGACTCTGGTCGCCGAGGATCACGGTGTGCTCGACGCGACGCCGCAATGGGAACTCGATTGTTCACGTCGGAATTGCTTGCGCCGGGGGTCTCTTGTCGAATTGACCGTTCACCTTGACGTCCCCTTGCTTTTCATTCCGGCTCTGCCCGGAATCGACATCGCGCCGCGGGTCACGGTGTCCCGAAGTGCAACGGCACGTGTCTCTATCACATCGGTGAACCGATGAACGATCGAGGTTCCCTGTTGCCCATGGTCGCGGGGCTGGTTGCTCTGTGTGGCGTTGCGGTCGTGGGAATCATCGACTCGACGGATTTGGCGGTGGCGCGAACGAACCTCCAATCCACTGCAGACATGGCGGCGCTCGTTGGTGCAGAATCGTTCAACCCGCTCCGAGCACAATTCGACGGATCGTCGCTGACCGTGCGACTAACGAACCGTGACATTCGGCGCGCGGTGCGCGTTTTCGTTGCCGAGTCGAGTGATGGAATCCGACTCGTCGCCGCGACGACACCGGACCGATTGACCGCTCGAGTGACGGTGAGTTCTGTCTGGTCGCCGCCTCTCGGTAACCAGTTTTTCCCGATTCGACTCCGTTTGGAAGCGACCGCGTCCGCGCGGGCAAACATCGGGGGTGGAACTGACGAAGGGTAGTCTGGAAATCTCATGATTTCGTTGGACGTTTCCGACCGCATCGCGGCACTCCGCTCGTCGTTCGCGGACATCGTCAGTGTCGTCGATTTGCCTGAACTCACGACGCGCATCGCCGAGTTGTCCGAAAAGGCCGGTGCGACCGACCTGTGGGACGATCAGGCGTCGGCTCAAGCGGTGACGAGCGCTCTGTCGCACGCTCAGACCCAGCGCGACCTGGTGAACGACGTGCAGCAGCGCCTGGACGACCTCGATGTTCTTCTCGACATGGCGAAAGAGGCCGGCGACGACGATTCGGCGACCGAGGTGCTCAACGAACTCGCCGCCCTCGAGTCGGTGATTGGGACGTTAGAAGTCCAGACACTTCTCGACGGCGAGTACGACCCCTTGCCGGCAATCGTCACGATTAGATCCGGTGCGGGTGGCGTCGACGCGGCGGACTTTGCCGAGATGCTGCTGCGGATGTATCTGCGCTGGGCGGAACAACACAAATACTCGGTGCGAGTGCTGGACACGTCCTACGCCGAAGAAGCGGGAATCAAGAGCGCGACATTCGAAGTCGACGCCCCGTTTGCGTTCGGCACCTTGTCGGTGGAGGCGGGAACGCACCGTCTTGTTCGGATGAGCCCATTCAACTCGGCGGGGAAGCGACAGACATCTTTCGCCGCGGTCGAAGTGGTGCCCCTCTTGGCGGCGACCGAAGTGATCGACATTCCCGACTCGGACATCCGGGTCGACGTTTTCCGCTCGTCCGGCCCTGGCGGTCAGTCGGTCAACACGACCGACTCGGCGGTTCGCATTACTCACCTGCCGACGGGAACCGTTGTGTCGTGCCAGAACGAGAAGAGCCAGATTCAAAACCGAGCCGCGGCGCTTCGGGTGTTGCAGAGTCGCCTGCTGCTTATCCAAAAGGAAGAAGAAGCAAAGAAAAAGAAGGAACTCGCGGGGGTTATCACGGCTTCGTGGGGTGACCAGATGCGGTCGTATGTGCTCGCGCCGTATCAGATGGTCAAGGACCTTCGCACGAATCACGAAGTCAACAGCCCTCAAGCGGTGTTCGATGGCGATCTCGACGGGTTCATCGCGGCGGGTATTCGCCACCGCAAACAGAAGACGCACTAGTCGGGCGAGTGTCGCTCCACGCTGGGTGAAAGCCCACGCTTAGGCTGAAACCGATGATTCGTTTCGATGGTGTGTCCAAGGTATACAAGTCGGGAAACCGACCCGCCTTGCACGACGCGACCCTTGAGGTAAAGCCAGGGGAGTTCGTTTTCCTCGTCGGCGCCTCGGGGAGCGGCAAGTCCTCGTTCCTGCGGCTTATTCTGCGCGAGGAGCGCTCGTCGACTGGACTGATTCACGTCCTCGGCCAAGACCTCGGGCGTTTGTCGAATCGCAAGGTGCCGGCGTATCGCCGCAACCTCGGAGTGGTTTTCCAGGACTTCCGCCTATTGCCGACCAAGACGGTGTTCGACAACGTCGCGTTCGCCCTCCGCGTCCTTGGTCAGAGCGAGGCCTATATTCACGATGCTGTTCCCGAGGTTCTCGGGCTCGTCGGTTTGGGGAACAAGGAAAACCGTCTTCCGCACGAACTGTCCGGCGGTGAACAACAGCGCGTTGCGATCGCACGCGCGGTGGTGAACAAGCCCGCGATACTGCTGGCCGACGAACCGACCGGAAACCTGGACCCCTCGACCTCCGCCGGAATCATGGACGTATTGCGCAACATCAACGCCGCCGGAACCACGGTCCTCATGGCGACCCACGACACCGCGATTGTCAACGACATGAAGCGTCGCGTGGTCGAACTGAGTGACGGTCGAATCATCCGTGACGAGGCGGGCGGGCAGTACCTCACACGGGCCAACCCGATTGTCATCGTCGAGGACGAAATGCCGACGCGCGCCGACTCGCAGCCGATCGCGATCGAACCGCTCGACTTCGACCCGATTCCGGCATTCGACCCGATGACGCCGACGAGCGAAGCGGTCGACCTGAGCTACCTCGATCGACTCGAAGAAGACCCGCTATGAAACTGAGCTTCGTCTTCATCGAGGCCTGGAACGGTGTTCGACGCAATATCTCGATGGTCGTTTCCGTCGTGCTGGTGACCCTGGTGTCACTGACGTTCGTGGGGTCGGCTGCGCTGCTGCAACTGCAGATCGGCAACATGAAGTCGTATTGGTACGACAAGGCCCAGGTCGCTGTCTATTTGTGCACGCAGTATTCGACTCTCGGAGCGTGTGACCAACAAGAGGCGAGTGCCGAGCAAATCGCCGCGGTCGAAGCGCAGCTAGAGTCGGACACCCTCACGCCGTACATCGACAAGTGGTACTTCGAAAACCACGAGGACGCGTACAAGAATTTCACTGAACAATTCAAGGGGAGCCCGGTCGTTGACCTGGTCACTCCCGACCTGTTGCCCCAAACGTTTTGGGTGAACCTGAAGGACCCCACCCAGTCCGCCCTCGTCTTCGAGGCGTTGGGTGGCATGAGTGGTGTCGAGTCGGTCATTGACCAGCGCTCGTATCTCGACGGAATTTTCTCGATGCTCAACGCCGCGAGTCTGACCGCGGTGGGCGTTGCCGTGCTGATGCTCGTTGCCGCCGCGCTGCTCATCGCGACGACGATCCGACTCTCGGCATTCTCGCGTCGCCGCGAGCTCGCAATTATGCGTCTTGTCGGCGCATCCAACTGGTACATCCAAACGCCGTTTATCCTCGAGGGCGTGGTCGCTGCGACGATCGGTTCGGTCCTTGCGTGTGGCGCGATTGCAGGAATCGTTGTGTTCTTTGTCGACGGGTACTTGGCCACCGCGTTGCCGACAACGTCGTTTGTCACGCTCTCTGAGGTGTGGATTGTGTTCCCCGGATTGCTCCTCGCCGGCGCGGTTCTCGCGGCCACCAGCGCGTACATCGCCATTTCCCGTTACCTTCGCGTCTAACCCGGATGTAAACTGGAGGGCTTGGACTCACCAGATGACCGGAAAGGGGGTGCGCCATGCCAAAGGAACTCGGCGAAAAAGTCGTTGCGACGAACCGCAAGGCGCGCCACGATTACCACATCGAGGACACGTTCGAGTGTGGCCTCGCACTCGTCGGTACCGAGGTCAAGGCGTTGCGGTTGGGCAAGGCGTCACTCGTTGACGGCTGGGCCCAGATTGTCGACGGCGAAATGTGGATGGAGTCCGTTCACATCCCCGAGTACACGCAGGGCACGTGGACCAACCACGCAACCCGCC
>JBIIBI010000002.1:0-21310 GCA_044239485.1 Microbacteriaceae bacterium
AGTCGGTCGTGAAATCGGCGCGAGTCTTGGGCTCGACCCCGACCTGGTCGACACTGCCTGCCTCGCACACGACCTGGGCCATCCGCCGTTCGGACACAACGGCGAGAAGGCCCTTAACGACTGGGCGCTTCCGTTCGGTGGCTTTGAGGGCAACGCGCAAACACTTCGAATCCTCACTCGAATCGAACCCAAGGTGTTTGACGATGCTGGGCGCAGTTTCGGGCTCAACCTCACCCGAGCGAGCCTCGACGCGTCCTGCAAATACCCGTGGACCCAGGAAACGGGCGTCGCCGAGCCAGGCGGTCGCACCAAATTCGGCGTGTACGAATCAGACATCCCCATTTTCGATTGGGTTCGAGCAGGCGCGCAGGACCGCCGACTGTGCATCGAAGCGCAAGTCATGGACTTGTCCGATGACATCGGATATTCGGTGCACGACTTCGAAGACGCGATTGTGAGCGGGTACATCGATGTTCGCGCGCTGTCGTCTCGTGTTGACCACGACGATCTCGTCGACTCGATGGTCGAATGGATTGGCGGCGAACTTCCGCACGACGAACTCCTCGCCGCGTTCGATCGACTTGATGGACTCACCTCCTGGATTGAAACCTGGGAAGGATCACCACGCGAAATGGGGGCACTGAAAAATCTCACGTCGACGCTAATTGGTCGATTCGCGGGCTCGGCGACGGCCGCGACCCGTGAACACGCGTCGGCCACGAGTTTGGTTCGGTTCGGAGCCGACGTCGTCGTGCCGGCAGAAACCCGAGCCGAAATCGCGGTCCTCAAGGGAATTGTCGCCGCGAACGTCATGTCTCACGAGTCGCGGAGGCCGATCTATTCTCGTCAGCGCGAACTCATTCAGGAATTGTGTGCGGTTCTCGCCGCGTCGGGAACGGACCACCTCGAACCCGGCTTTGCCGCCGACTTCCGTGAGGCGACCTCGGAAGCCGAGGGAATGCGCGCCATCATTGATCAGGTTGCGTCACTAACCGACCAGAGTGCACTCGCCTGGCACGAGCGGCTGACTCTGTGATCGCGTGGCGCGGGTGCGTGAGATTTGTAGGCTAGGCGACTCGGGACTCTGGTGCTATCCTGCTGAAAACCGCGCCATGGGAAAGTTGGAAAAATGAACAGCATTATGGAGCGCTTATCGCGTGACCTTCTGATTGTCGTGATGCTCGGTGTGGTGTCAACCACAGCAGCGTGGGCAGCGGTTCAATCGTCTTTGCACGACGGTCGGGCAAGCGACGCTCGGTCTGAATACGCGCTGATTTTGGCCGACGCGAACAACAAGTTCGTCACGGCAGAAGTGAAGTATCGAGACGACTTGACCGTCTGGAAAGACAAGAAAGTTCGTCATTTCATTGACGGAGTAAACGTTGACGACCTTTACGATGACCTTCGGACGAACAACGGGTCGTACGAGTTGTACACGAATGCGTGGGCGTGCTTTGTCGAGGACCCGATGAGTCAATTGGCAAACTGCGCCCCCTACATGGAGGCTCTTTACGGTCCCTACGACGAAACGTGGGCCAGCGGAGACGAATACTGGCACCTGTCGAATACAGAGAGCGGTTACAGCAACACACTCCAGATGCTGACAGCCTTGTTCGCCGTTTCCTTGTTCCTTTTGGGTGTCACGGCCGTGATGAAGGTAAAGAACCTCGTCGCCTATCTGGTTATATTCTCAACAGTCCTATGGTTAGTCGGGCTGTTCATCCTCTTCAGCATCCCGACCGTTTTGTCCTGAGGTAAGCCGGCTTAGCCCCCGAACCTGTCAGACCACTCCGTAGAATGGGCTCGTGGCTGGGCTCATTCGGAAATCGGATATCGACGAGGTAAAGCAGCGCGCCAATATTGCGGATATCGTCGGTCAATACGTCACTCTCAAGCGCGGCGGGGCCGATTCGCTCAAGGGTTTGTGCCCATTTCACGATGAAAAATCGCCAAGTTTCAGTGTTCGACCGAATGTCGGAATGTACAAGTGTTTCGGTTGCGGAGAAAGCGGCGACGTATACAAGTTCTTGCAACAGATCGACATGATGACCTTTTCGGAAGCAGTCGAAAAGGTTGCGGCGACAATAAACTTTTCGCTGACCTACGAAGACGGCAGCCCGGAGCGCGAATCGGGTAACCGATCCCGATTGTTGGAAGCCAATCGAGCTGCCGAACTGTATTTCATCGAGCAACTGTCATCGCCTGAAGCGGAATTCGGCCGAGACTTCTTGACCGGCCGAGGTTTCGACCGAGCGGCCTGTGAAATGTTCGGCGTTGGGTACGCGCCGAACTCGTTCGATGCGCTTCGCAAGCACCTCACGTCGAAGAAATTCACCGAGGTCGAACTCGAAGCCGCTGGTCTGCTTTCCCGCGGGGAACGGGGCGTGTACGACCGCTTTCGCGGGAGGCTCGTGTGGCCGATTCGCGACGTTACGGGTGCAACGATCGGGTTCGGGGCGCGCCGCCTTCGAGACGACGACAACGGACCGAAATATCTCAACACCCCCGAAACGCCCGTCTATCACAAGGCGAAAGTCCTCTACGGTCTCGACGTCGCCAAACGAAACATCTCAAAGGACCGCAAAGTCGTTGTCGTCGAGGGGTACACCGACGTCATGGCGTGTCATCTCGCCGGCATCACGACGGCGGTGGCAACGTGCGGCACCGCTTTCGGAAGCGACCACGTCTCGTTGATTCGCAGAGTTCTCGGAGACATCGACGCGGGGGATTCTCGCAGCCGTGGCGAGGTCATCTTCACCTTCGACCCCGACGAAGCGGGCCAAAAAGCGGCGTCAAAAGCGTTTGCCGAGGACTCCAAATTCGTCGCGAACACCTTCGTTGTGGTTGCGCCTGACGGCCTCGACCCTTCCGACCTGCGGCAACAACGCGGGGACCATGCACTTGCCGCGATCTTCGAGACCAAGACGCCTCTGTTCGAATTCATCATTCGCCGAACTATAGCTGGCTTTGACCTATCGACGGTCGAAGGTCGTGTTCACGCGACACGAGCGGTCGCACCGATCATCACCGGAATCAAGGACCGCTCGATGATTGACGGCTACATTCGGGTTGTTTCCGGCTGGCTTGGTGTCGAGCCGTCCGACGTTCGTGCAGCGATGCGTGCGGGCGGCAGTCGAGTCGTGATCGAGGTCGAAAAAGAACACGGTGCGATCGGATCATTTGCGTCCCTCGGTGCGGACGTCAACGCCAAACGCGAACGTGACGTCATCGTGGCGTTGCTTCGATACCCGGAACTCATCGGTCTTTCCCGAGCGGGGGACATCGTTGCCTGCCACTTCACCAATCCGTCTCTCAGTCGCATTCGCGCTGCGATGGTGTCAGTTTTTGCCGATTTCGCAGCCTCCAACTGGATTTCTCGTGTGATTGACGAGTCCGGCGAGGAATTGCGACCACTCGTATCGGAACTTGCCATGGTGGACATCCCGGTCAGGCGAGTGACTATGGCCAAATCGAGAGTTGAGGACGATGCGGCGGTTATCGCGCGCGTTGCAGAGGAGGAACGACGAACCAGTGCCAACATCGCCACTTATGTCGTTGATGTTGCCAACGCCGTGATCGAGGCCGACCTCATCCGTCAACGCGACGAGCTGCACAGCGTGCTGCAGCGGACGCCGGAGGGTGATCCCGAGCACGGTTCTTTACAACAACGTATTTCGGCTCTCGAGGTGCGCCGACGAACCCTGAAGGTTGAGTAACACCGTGTCTATCACCCCCGATCGCCCTGAACAGCACCGCGACTTGCCTGGCTCGTCACCGACCGCACCTCATCGCATCCCAACTCCCGGTCCGATTGCGGTTGAGCCGACGCAGAACGATTCGTTCGTCGCCGCCGTGGAGGCCGGCGGAGGTACCGTCGCCCCCCTGTCGAATGAAACGCGAGGGCTGGTGTGGCTCAGCGAAAAGCGCGCCGATGAATTGACGCAGATCTTGGATAGCCATCCCGGTATCGAATGGGTGCAGTTGCCGTGGGCTGGTGTTGACGGTTTTCGGGATATTTTCGCCACCATTGACCATGCCGCTGCGCCTGTCTTCACGTCGGCAAAGGGTTCATATGCCGAGCCGGTGGCCGAACACGCTTTTGCTCTCGCGCTTGCGCTTCAACGCGAGTTGCCCTCAAAATCGCGTGAGGCGGTTTGGCAGAAAGTACGAACCGGATTGTCGCTCTACGGCAATCACGTCGTCATTCTCGGCGCGGGCGGAATCACGACCGAGCTGATTCGACTCCTTGCTCCGTTCCGACCGACGATAACGGTGGTACGGCGGTCCCACGAACCCCTTCCCGGTGCGACACACACGGTCCCGGCTAAGGACCTGCATTCAGTATTGCCGTTGGCGGACGTCCTGATTCTGGCAGCGGCAGCAACCTCGGAAACCCACCACATCATCGGCGCAGCCGAGTTGTCCCTCCTGCCCAGCCACGCAGTTCTCGTCAACATCGCACGTGGCGCGCTGCTGGATCAGGACGCACTCGTGGCGGCGCTCAAAGCCGATCAACTCTGGGGGGCGGGGCTCGACGTCAGCGACCCAGAGCCTCTCCCGGCCGATCATCCGTTGTGGCAGATGCCGCGGTGCGTCATCACTTCTCACTCGGCTGACACCCCGCTCATGACCGCGCACCTGCTCGGCACGCGAATCGAACGCAACGTCAGAGCCTTCCTCGCGGGGACGCCTTTTGTCGGCATTGTCGACACTCGGGCAGGTTATTGATTGCGAGAGTTTTGGTATAGTGAAAGACACCTTCCTCGATAGCTCAATTGGCAGAGCAATCGGCTGTTAACCGATAGGTTCTTGGTTCGAGTCCAAGTCGGGGAGCCAAACACCTAGGGCAATGAGCTCGGAGAATTACCTCCAAGGAGAAGCAATGGGCACCTGGACACTGCTGGACACGCTACTAGCCGCTGTTGCGTTGCTCGCGGTTGCCACCGCGGTTTATTTCGCCAGGCAGTCCGGCACGGGAACCGAATCGAGGCCTTCCGTTTCGCTGTCGGCATCACCGACTGTCGGTCAAACCGAAGCAACACTGCGTGCCGCGGAATTGGCCGACAGATTGCGGATTATCCACGAACACCAGGCCATTGTGACCCGCTCCTTGGTGCAACTTCTCGCTCGCTCCGAGAGTGCGGCATTTAAGTCCATCACGGACCGTCCGGCGTTGCAACGGCATTCCCGCTTGCTTTCAGAAACCGCGAAAACCGCGCTCGACGATATGCGCCGAGCGATGGATCTCGCGGGTCAAGGTTACGAGTCGGTTGATGATTGGCCGACGCTCGACTCCATTACTCATCTCTTCGCCGAGGCAGAAGAACAGGGTTTGATTGTCAATCTCGAAGAAGCCGGCGATCGCTTCGCGCTTTCGCAATCCGCAGAACTCGCGCTGTTCAGAATCATCACGGAAGCCATCGACAACGCTCGCATTCACGGCGGTGTTGGCACCGAGGTCGACGTCCTGATGACCTGGGGGCCCCACGGTCTTTCGATTGCCATCAATGATGATGGTGAACGAGCCGCAACTCGTCGAGCGATTAAGGCCGGTAGGGATGTGCCGGAGGGAGTGACAATCGAGAGCGACCAGGAAGCGCTGATCGAAAAGAGCACCGGCCGCGGTCTGCTAGAGATGAAGAGTCGGGCGGAAGCGTTCGACGGAATCGTGCACACTCAGCGTGTTCCCGGTGTCGGTTTTACGATCACCGCGTCATTCCCGATGCTGAGGTACGCAACCGATCCGAAGTACACCGCAGAGTCAGCCACGTGACCTCCGGCGCCGTGCGTGCCTCGGTGAGCATGTCCCTTGGCGTTGCGGCCGCCGTCTCGTTGTACGGAATCTCGTTCGGCGCCCTGGCTGTCGCGTCGGGCCTCGATTTCTGGCAGACGCAGGTCTTGTCGCTGTTCATGTTCTCGGGGGGATCGCAGTTCGCCGTCATTGGGCTTGTCGCTGCCGGCACACCGGGTCTCAGTGTCATCACAGCAGCGGGGCTGCTGGGTGTTCGAAACGGACTGTACGCGGTTCGGATGTCATCGGTGGTCGGTCCTGGTTTGTGGAAGCGCTTGCTGGCTGGCCACTGGACGATTGACGAGAGCACTGCGGTCGCAATTGCCCAAACCGAGCCACGCGCACAACGAGTCGGTTTCTGGCTCACTGGCGCGGCAATCTTTGTCGGCTGGAACGCAATGACCGCTGCCGGTGCGATTCTGGGAGACGCGCTGGGTGACCCACGCACGTGGGGCCTTGATGCCGCGGCGGCCGCAGCGTTCCTCGGATTACTGTGGCCCCGGATTCAATCTCGTCAACCCGTCGCCGTCGCTGCCGTGGCCGCCGTAATCACGGTGTTGACCGTACCCACCGCTCCCGCTGGCTTACCTGTTCTCATCGCCGCCACCGCCGGAATTGTCATGGCGTTGTTGGCGGAACGGAGGCGCGCATGACTCTGTGGACCACGATTCTGGTCGCCTCTGCTGTTGTGCTGGGGACCAAACTGGTGGGATACCTCGTTCCCGCCAGCGTCGCCGCGCACCCGAGAATTCAGCGCATCAGCGACGTGCTCACGGTCGCGCTACTCGCATCACTCGTTGTCACTCAAACCGTGGCAACCGGAAGTGCAATCGTCGTGGACGCGCGCCTTGCTGCGTTGGCCGTTGGTGCGGTGTTGCTGTGGATTCGGGCGCCGTTCATCGTTGTTGTCATGGCCGCCGCGGCAGCTGCTGCGGTTCTTCGAGCGATGGGCTGGGCGGCTTAGCCTTCGAGATGGTCGCGACCGGGCAACCAGGACAATCCGGGAACCCCCCAACCAACCTGATTTATCGCCTCGCGTGCTTCGGTGTGATGTGGTTCAACCAACCGGTCAACATACAAGACTCCGAGAACGTGATCGAACTCGTGTTGGAAGATTCGAGCGAGCCATCCCTCCGCGTGAATCGTGAATTCGTTGCCCTCCAGGTTCGTCGCGGTCAGCGTTACTCGGTCGCTTCGACGTAGCGGGAAACGTTCGCCCGGAACGGATAAGCACCCTTCCAATTCCTCGTCGTCATCGAGCGGACCAATCGGCGCGGGCTCTATCAACAGCGTCGGGTTGATCGCAACGCCACGGTGCTGGACATCGTCATCGTCAACCCAGTCGTATACGAACAGGGAAAGATCAACTCCGACTTGCGACGCCGCCAAACCAACGCCCGGCGCGAGCTCCATAGTGGCAAACATGTCCTGAACCAGTGCCTTCAGGTGGTCATCGATGTGTTCAACTCGTGCGCACGGGCGATGGAGAACCGGATTTCCCGTGATGACGATTTCCCGAATATGCACTCGCCCAGCCTAATGTCGGTAGCCTAGAGAGGTGAACGACCAACTTTCGAATCTGGTTGGACAGATCTCCCTCACGCCGTATCAGGCAATTGGAATCCCGATTGCCCTGGTTGGCGCGGTTTTCCTGTCCATCGGTGCGCAATTGCAACACCGTGGAGTCTCCAAGGTTGACGGAACCCACGAAATTGGCGCCAAATCGGGTCTTTCGGCGGGGCAACTGATGTTGCTGATTCGCCGGCCTTCATGGGTGCTTGGAACCTTTCTGCTCACGCTTGCGATTGTCATCCAACTGATTTCTTTGGGATTTGCGCCGCTCATCGTGGTACAACCCCTCGGTGTAGTCGCGATGGTGCTGACCAATGTGATTAATTCCCGCGTCAACGGGATCGCGCCGGATGCTCGAGTTCGAGGGAGCATTGCCCTGGCAGTCCTTGGTATCGCGATCTTTGTGGCCTTTTCGGCGATTTATGCATTTGAGCGAGCGTTTTCCGATGCGCAACTGTTGTTCATCATGTGGTTGCTCGCCGCCGTCATTGTTGTCGTCGTCGGGTCGTTTGTCATTTTTCGCCAACGGCTCCGGGCGATGTTTTACATTGTGGCCGCGGGTACGTTGTACGGATTCGTGGTCACCATCACCAAGGTTCTCATCAACCGGTGGCAGTCCAATCAGATCGACGCGTTCATGATTCTCTGTCTAACGGGAATCGTCGTCGCCGCACTCCTCGGGGGCTATTTCGTACAAACCGCCTATTCGGTTGGTTCGCCAGACCTCGTGATAGCCGGTTTGACCGTCATCGATCCACTCGTTGCGGTTGCAATCGCAATCACAGTGTTGGGTGAGGCAGATCGATTCCCGCCGTTTGCGCTTGCCGGTCTCGCGATTGGTGGAACCCTTTCTGTTATCGGTGTTGTCCTGCTCGCACGTCATCACCCGCAGACGGCGCGCTAACCGCGGCAGCAGTAATGACGGACAAACGACTGACCATTCTCATCGGCGCGGACACTTTCCCGCCCGATGTGAACGGTGCGGCAAAATTTGCCGAACGCCTTGCGGTTGGTCTCGTTGGGCGAGGTCATCGAGTAGTCATCGTCGCCCCGTCACCAGACGAGAAGTTCGGCATTCGTAACGAGAATCATGCCGGGGTTGATCTCGAGGTTTACCGACTGCGGTCGTGGAAATGGTTTAACCACCCGTGGGCGCGATTTGCCTTGCCGTGGGAGGTTCGCCCCGACACTCGAGCGATCCTCGATGCGGTGAAACCCGACGTGGTTCACATTCAATCGCACATCAACGTGGGATGGGGTCTCGTTCGTGAAGCACACGACAAAGGAATTCGCGTGATTGCCACCAACCATTTCATGCCCGAGAACACGGCCCAGTTCCTCCCGTTGCCTCAATTCGGGGTCGACTGGTTGATCCGCGCTTTGTGGAAGGTCGCGATGAAGACCTACGCAATGGTCGACGAAGCAACGACACCAACCCGAAAAGCTGCCGAGTATCTGGAACGAGCGGTTGGTCGGTCCGGCGTTCACGCGATTTCGTGTGGGCTTGATATCTCGAACTATCGTGTTGTCCTAGGGAAGCGCAAAGACCCCTACGCGTTGTTTCTCGGTCGGGTTGAGCAGGAAAAGCGGATCGAAGAGCTGCTGTTTGCGCTCGCACGTTTTCCCGAGGGTCGGCTGAGCGTCGTGATTGCGGGTTCCGGAGATGATCAGGGCAGACTCGAAAAGATCGCACGCGACAACGGCCTGACGGATCGCGTTGATTTCCGAGGCCACGTCGACGAGGAAGAGCTGCGAACACTGTTGACCGAGGCCGCAGTGTTCGTCATGCCCTCCATCGCCGAACTGCAATCAATCGCGACGATGGAGGCGATGGCGAGTGGCCTCCCGATAGTTGCGGCAAACGCAATGGCGCTTCCGCACCTCGTACACGACGGCGACAACGGTTATCTTTATGAACCTCGTGACATCACGGGCCTTGTCGATTCCATCACCCGAATTCTCGACAGTTCCGACAGCGATTACCGCGCGTACCAACTCGAGTCACTCGCGATCGTGTCCGACCACGACATCGCCACGACACTCGACCGGTTCGAGCAGATTTACCGCGGCGCCTAATCACGCTCGGTAGGCTGGTGTTCTCGGGGCGATAGCTCAGCTGGTTAGAGCAGCGGACTCATAATCCGTCGGTCGCGGGTTCAAGCCCCGCTCGCCCTACTGCCCGTGACGTTCAGACGAAAGGTGGCGAACTACATCGATGGCGACATATATAAAGCCCGGTCAAGCGCCAGGCAGCGTGGAGCACTTCTATCATTTTGTCCTCCAGTATCTATTGCCACTTTTTGAATTGGAGTTGACGGAAGGACTCGCGGGCAAGGGTTACATTGTGCGCGATTGCGGCCCGATGAACGTGTGGTTTGATTTTGCATTTGGTCCGGATGCCTTCACCATCGTGTCTCGCGAAAAGTTTGTGGCACGTCCAGTATGGCGGTTGAGTGACAAGCACATCCAACTGGATACGTTTGCGAAAAAAACTGGGTTGATGGTTGAGGACACTCGATTCAAGGAGGTTCTTGCTGCGTTTAGGGAAAAGTTAGTTCCGCCCAATTCAAACCCCGACACTGCGACAGTTCTTGACAGACGGCCACCTCCCGCGTTTTACCTTGACGGGAGAGCCGAAAAATCGGGTGGTGGATCCAGTAGGCGTTCAATCAGTAATCTTGACGAACTGTCACACAAAATTTCCGACAGTATGCCGGCGAGCCTCGTGGACTTTGGCGAGATGTCGCCAGCCGGCCAATTAGAGGTAATCAGCAACACCCGAGTTTTGGTCGGGCAACACGGGGCAGGACTGGTCCATTCCCTGTTTATGAGCGACGACGCCTCCGTCGTTGAAATGAAACTCGAGGAATCCCAGGACCATTTCCAGATACTCAACGAAGCGTTGGGACGAACGTACCGAGCGTTTTATCTCGGTGAAGAACATGCGACGCTGACACCGCAGTTAATCGCTCAAATTGTCGACGAAGTATCTGTCGGTTCGTGATTTCTCACACGTGCCAACGGGCTCACACGCGTTGGCGGATATCGGCAATTGTGGCCGACAACCCTTCGGTGCGTCCCATAATCGGACTCCAGTTGAGAACCTCGGCGGCGCGGCTAATGTCGGGCTCCCTGATCAACGGGTCATCCTCAGGCAAAGGTCGGTGCGAAACTTCGCTCGTTGATCCGGTTAGGTGAATGATTTCGTCGGCAAGTTCCAGCATCGTAATCGGTTGTGGGTTTCCCAGATTAACGGGACGGTGCTCCCCGGCGCGGAAAAACAACGCGATAAAACCCGAAATCAGGTCATCCACGTAGCAAAAGCTGCGCGTCTGTTCCCCGTCACCATAGATGGTGAGCGGTTCCCCGCGCAGCGCTTGGGTGATGAACTGAGGCACTACTCGACCGTCATTCAACGCCATACGAGGCCCGTAGGTGTTGAAAATTCGAGCGATACGGATATCAACAGAGAACTCTCTGTGGTAATCAACAAACAAGGTTTCCGCCGCACGTTTGCCCTCGTCGTAGCACGCCCTGATACCGATCGGGTTGACGTTGCCCCAATACTCTTCGGATTGCGGGGACTCGCGGGGGTCTCCGTACACTTCCGAAGTTGATGCCTGAAAGACGGGAACGTCAAGTTTTTTGGCAAGTTCGAGAGAGTTGATAGCACCCAAAACCGAGGTTTTTGTCGTTCGCGTCGGGTGCCGCTGATAGTGAATGGGTGACGCGGGACAGGCGAGGTTAAAGATGCCATCAACCTTCACATCGAACGGAATCGTGACATCCCACTCGAGAACTTCAAAGTCGCCAAGGTTTCCAAGATCTCGGACATTGTCGCGTGATCCCGTCGAAAAATCATCCAGCGCGATGACCGAGTGTCCGGACTGCAGGAGGCGCTCACAGAGGTGCGAGCCGAGAAAGCCACCACCACCCGTCACCAGATATCGCATGGTTCGAGTCTACCGATACCTAACGGAGCGCTGAGACATCCCGCGCCCTGCGCTGGTCGCTACAGCAGTATGTCGCGTGATCAGTTCAGGGTCAGGAAATCGTTCGGATGATATAGGTTTTGCGAAGCGTGTCATGAATTGTCCATGTTCCAGACCACCCCGCGGGTGTGACGAAAACACTTCCAGGGCCAAGTTCGCAGGTGTCGCCCGCGTCGCTCGTCACGGTGGCTGTGCCGAAAACGATCTGGGCAACTTCGTCATATCCGTCGCGTCGTGCCGTGAAGGTGCCAGGGGTGCATTCCCACACACCCAACTCGAGGTTTCCGTCCGGCGCTTTCCACAAGGGGAGAGTCGACTCGGTCTGCCCATTCTGGCTGGTGGGCTTGAGCGTTGCGGCGGGCATTGTCCGCGACGCAGCATCGGCTTCGTGAATGGTCGGTATCCCGTTTGTCATAGTTTTCCTTTGGTGCGGTTATCTCATCGTGCCATGTTTCGCAATCGAATGCTGCAGCCTGAAACCATGGTTTTCCGTCCCGCCTGACCGGAGTGACCCCAAACAATAGACTGACGACACCATGCATGTCTTGATTTTCTGCGAACAGCACCCCTTCACCCTCGGTGGCGCACAGGTTTCGGTCAACCTCCAGGCGGAATTCCTCGAGCGCGCGGGAAACACCGTCACCTTCGTGTCTCCTGCGTTGCGAAACGGGCCCGTTGATGATGAGCGGTTTATTGATTTGCCGTCGTTTGCAATTCCCACCGTGAAGGAATACACCTGGTTGTGGCCCAAGCGGTCGCATCTGGCGCAGATTACGGAAGCCCTCCGTGCACGCCCGCCGGTTGATGTCATCCACGTACAGTCCGATTTTTGGGGAGCCGCGCTCGGCTACCGTTTCGCCGATGATTATGGGCTCCCTCTGATTCACACGATGCACCACCGCTTGGACGTCGGCGTCGACGGGTCAATCCCATTCCCCGGTCTCTTCTATGCAATGTTGGGGCTTTGGCAAAAGTGGTCACTCGGCACGCGATTCACTAATCGTCCCACTAATGCATTCGATTTCCTCGCGGGTTATGCCCACCACGCGGACTTTGTCACGGCGCCATCCGGACACTTTGCAGAACTATTGACAAGCAAAGACGTCATTTCCCGTCGAAACCCAGAGATAGCGGTAGTGCCAACCGGGGTCGATGACGATGTCCTCGACGCGGTGGTCCGCACACCTCGAGTCACGCACCCAACGCCCGTTTACGCCTGGGTCGGACGATTCTCGCCAGAGAAACGTCTTGTCGAGTTCTTGGAGGGGGTCGCCCTCGCCACCGAACCCCTGTCCGTGCAAATCGTGGGCGATGGTGGGCTCGCGGAAAAAGCCAAAGCTATGGCGGGGGAAAACGTTGTTTTTCTCGGGGCGGTTCCCCATGAGCGTGCGATCGAGGTAATCGCGGCGGCCGATTTTCTCGTGCAGTCATCGAACGACTTTGAAACACAAGGAATGACGGTGACCGAAGCGGTGTCGATGGGGACTCACGTTATCGTGGTCGATTCCGAAATCGCCAGAGACCTCCCGGACGGTTCGTACACGCTCACCGCCGACATCAGTGCAGTGGAAATGGGCAAGGCGCTGGATTCGACGGCACGGAACCGTGTCCCCGCCGAGGGAGCACGAGATCTTGCTCACCTCGTTGAGTATCGACAGTCAAGACGAACCGAAATGATGCTGGAACTCTATCGCCGCGCAATGGCACGGTGAGCCTCACTCGCCCTCACGGTTTACTCGGCAGACTTGACCCATGACCGAAGCGAGCGACAGATTTTCGCTATTTCATTCCCGCCGCGAAGCGCAGGTTACTGAGCCGTTGGGTAGTCTTGCTCTCGTTTTGACACAGTGGATTGACTCGGAACAGTCCATTTGGGGAGTCCCCGGAATCTGGGCGCCGAGAGCGGACGGAGGTAGTGGCCTTCAACTCGCCGCGGTCGCAGCCGACGGGATAACCGTCAACGGCACGGTGGTTGATGGAACGGTGATACTCAACGGTCCGGGCGAGGAAGCTCCGACGATTCGGTTTTCCGACACGAAGAGCGGGACGATTATCGCCGAGGATGGGCTGTACGGTCTTCGCGTATGGGACGCTCAGAGCGAGTGGATTGTCAATTACGGCGGAATCGACGCTTACGAATATGACCCCGACTGGGTTGTGACAGGTCGGTGGAAGCCCAATCCCGCCGGAACGACGCTGGACGTGGCGAAGAAGCAGGGTTCCGCCAAGGCTGAAGTAATTCCCGGCGAAATCGAATTCACACACGCCGGGCACACTGCGTCACTCGTGGCCATCGGCACTGGAAAAGCGTTGCAAATCGTTTTTGCCGATCACACAAACGAGACAGAAACCTATTCTGTTGGGCGCTTCCTGTTCGTCCTCCCGAATCCCGACGGCACGGTCACGATGGACTTCAATCTGGCCGTATTGCCGCCCTGCGCGTTTTCATACAACTTCAATTGCCCGATTCCGCCTAAACAGAACCGGCTTCCGTTCCCTGTGAGAGCGGGCGAAAAGAACGTCCTCGCGCGTGACGGATCGCTGCTTCACCACTAGCCAACTTGTGCCCTTTGTCCAATTGGACTTTTTGTCGAGACGCGCGCATACTTGAATTTCCATCCGTGGTGCCGTTCGAGGGGAAGTCGTACGGCAGGAGGATGGATGAACGACGCACACGGAGTGATTCATGTTCACTCGTGCCCTGTTGCGCTCGCACCACACGTCGCGTGGACTCTCGGGTACATTCTCGGGGCAGACGCCAGCCTCGATTGGGTTGACCAGCCCTGTGAACAGGGGAGTGTGCGTGCCACGGTGACGTGGAGCGGACCGAGTGGGTCAGCAGCGAGATTTGCCTCGGCCCTGCGCGGCTGGGATCACACTCGATTCGAGGTGTGGGAAGCGACCGATTCCAATCGAGACGGTGTCCGCTTTGTTCACACGCCGGGTCTGGGAATCTTTTTTACCTTGACCGATGCGGCTGGTAACGCGATGGTCGGGGAAGACCGAATTCGCTACGCGATTGAGATGGCTCGCGGCAATGCGACCGAAATCGAAAACGAGTTGTCGCTCGCTCTGGGCACAGCGTGGGACGACGAACTAGAACCCTATCGTCGTGCCGCCGAGCAACAGATCACCGCGCGGCGACGGGCTCGCGCCGGAGCTAGATCGACTTGACGACGATTACCGCGTTGTGCCCACCGAAGCCGAACGAATTGCTGATAGCGACGATTGTGTCGGGAAGCGCTCGAGGTTCAACAACCACGTCGAGGGGGATTGCCTCGTCTTGATTCTCCAAGTTGAGTGTCGGTGCGGCGATTTTTTCGTGTACTGACAGAACGGTGAACATCGCTTCCAGCGCTCCCGTTCCGCCGAGCAAGTGACCGGTCGCGGACTTCGTTGCCGACACCGGGATTTCCTTGATGCGGTCGCCGAAAACTCGGTGGAGCGCGGTGTATTCGGCTATGTCGCCGACGGGCGTCGACGTCGCGTGTGCATTGATGTAATTGACGTCATCGGGGGTGACGCCGGCATCCGTGAGAGCGTCGAGGACCGCGCGAGCAGCGCCGTTGCCCTCGGGGTCGGGTGCGGTGATGTGGTGGGCGTCGGACGTCACCGACCCCCCGGCAATCTCTGCGTAAATCTTGGCGCCGCGCGCCTCAGCGTGTTCTTTGGTCTCGAGAACGAGGACGGCAGCTCCCTCGCCCAGAACGAATCCGTCGCGGTCCTTGTCGTAGGGGCGTGACGCGCCCGCGGGATCATCATTTCGTGTCGAGAGCGCGTGCATTGCCGCAAATGCAGCGATGGGAAGTGGGTGAATGACCGATTCGGTTCCGCCGCAAATGACAACGTCCGCGATACCGGCCCGAAGGTGATTGACGGCGTTGGCGATGGACTCGGTCCCGGAAGCACATGCCGAGACGCAGGTTCGGGCCCCACCGCGGGTCTCGAGGTCCATCGATATTGCGGCGGCGGCGGCGTTGGGCATAAGCATGGGAATCGTCATCGGAAGAACTCGGCGTGCGCCTTTCTCCTTCATGACGTCCCATGCGTCGAGAAGCGTATTGAGGCCACCGATGCCGGTTGCGAAATCGACGAGAATCCGTTCCTTGGGATCCGTCGGAGATCCGGCGTCCGCCCACGCTTCGCGCGCGGCGATTACGGCGAGTTGCGCAGAGGGGTCGAGGCGCTTGACCTCGATGCGTTCGAGAACTTCGGACGCGGGGACCTTCACTCGGCCAGCAAACTTCACGGGGAGTTCGTGGGTCTCGACCCATTCTTCGGTGAGGAGACGGATGCCACTCTCGCGACGGAGGAGCGCTTCCCAGGTGTCACGGGCGTTTCCGCCGAGGCACGAGGTTGCTCCGATACCGGTCACAACGATGGTGGTCATGTGGTCACTCTTCCGTTTCGGACTTTCTCTACAGAAATGCGGCGGGGCCTTAACCCCGCCGCACGCTTCGTTCTAGGACTGAGCCGAAACGATGTAATTTACTGCGTCATCGACAGTTTTCAATTCGGAAACCTTGTCGTCGGGAATCTTTACATCGAACTGTTCCTCTGCGTTGACGACAATCGTCATCATCGAGATCGAGTCGATGTCGAGGTCATCCGCGAAGGACTTTCCGAAGACGACGCTCTCTACTGGGACGCCCGTCTCTTCGTTGACGAGGGCGGCAAGGCCGGCGAGGACCTCATCTTTGGACTGAGCCATTATTTCTCCTTAGGTGGATTGGTATACCGTTCCCCATTTTATGGGGTTGCGGCGGTTCTGTTACGGAAGTCGGACAATTTGCGCGGCGTACACGAGCCCGGCGCCGAACCCAATGATGAGAGCATATCCACCACTCAGTTCCGGGTTTTCAGCGAGGACTCGGTGCATTGCAAGAGGAACGGACGCAGCAGAGGTGTTGCCCGTGGTCTCGATATCACGGGCGATAACGACGCTCTCGGGCACGTTCAGTTGCTTCGCAAACTCATTGATGATCCGCATGTTGGCCTGGTGGGGGATGAACGCCGCGAGGTCGGATGCGGAGATCCCGGCGGCGTCGAGCGCTTCCTGTGCGACTTTGGCCATTTCCCAGACAGCCCAACGAAACACGCTTTGCCCGTCTTGGCGAAGCGTCGGGAACTCGCCGTCACGATCCGCGAACGCTTCGCGGGTGGGTCGGTCCATGCCGACCGCGTCCCACCTGCCGCCATCCGAACCCCAAATAGTGGGCGAGATCCCGGGGGTATCTGCCGGACCGACGATGACTGCGCCGGCGCCGTCGCCGAGCAAGAACGAGATGGTGCGATCAGTCGGTTTGGCGTAGTCGCTGAGCTTTTCTGCACCGATGACAAGTACGTACTTGGCCGCTCCCGCACGCACAAGGGCGTCAGCCTGAGCGATTCCGTAACAAAATCCAGCACAGGCAGCAGAGACGTCGTAGGCGGCCGCTGGTGTCGCGCCAACGCGCTCGGCCACCAAAGCCGCCATCGATGGAGTGAGAACATCGTTCGAGATTGTGGCAATGATGACCGCCCCAATTTCGCTGGGCGAGATCTTTGCGGTTGCAATCGCTTCGTTGGCAGCGCTTGTCGCGAGGTCAGCCGCGCTCACCGACTCACTCGCACGTGTGCGAGTGATTACACCGGTGCGTTGACGAATCCATTCGTCGCTCGATTCGATGGGGCCAACGATGTCATCGTTGGGAACGATGAGGTCGCCGCGGGCTGCACCAACAGAAATGATTCGTGTGAAAGGAGACCCCACGGCCTGCTTCAGGGTTGGTTGGGTCATGATGCCTCCAATAGTTCGACGGCCTCGGTCAGGTCGTCGGGGGTCTTTACTGCAACGGTTGGGAGTCCTTTGATTCCGCGTTTCACGAGCCCAACAAGCGCGCCCGCCGGCGCGAGTTCGATAATCCCGGTGACTCCATCCGCGGTGAAGGCCTCCATGCACAGGTCCCAGCGAACGGGGTTGCTGACTTGTCCGATGAGAAAGTCCAGGTAGTCCGTGCCATTCTTCACGCGCGAACCATCGCGGTTGGTGTAAATCGGTATGGTCGGGTTTTCGGGCGTCACCGTCGACGCGGCATCGCGCAGTGTGTCCACGGCTCCCGCCATGAACGCTGTGTGGAAAGCGCCAGCAACCTGCAACGGAATCACGCGCGTCCCCGCGGCGGGCTCGGCTGCGAGTGCGGCAAGGGCATCGAGTTCACCAGCGACGACGACCTGCCCGCCACCGTTCATGTTCGCAGCGGTGAGACCCAATTCACTAAGCCTCGCGAGCAGAATCTCTGGTTCTCCGCCCAGTACAGCGCTCATGCCGGTCGCGACCTTGGATGCCTCGTTCGCCATCGCTCGTCCACGAACGCCAACGAGACGAATCGCGTCGACGTCAGACACAACACCGGCGAGGAACGCAGCCGCGAATTCACCCACAGAGTGGCCAGCCACTGCACCGACCGCGCTTCGCCGATTGTTGACGATAAGGGATCCTGTGACAATCGACGCGGCCACGATGAGAGGTTGTGCGATTTCGGTGTCTCGAATCGTGTCCGCATCGGACACCGTGCCGTGTTTGATGAGGTCAACCCCTGACGCGTCGGACAGGGTTTCAAGGTGTGCGCGAACACCGTCGACGTCGAGCCACGGTTCGAGGAAACCGGGGGTCTGCGAGCCTTGACCCGGCGCAACAACAATGATCATGGTTGGTCCTAGGCGTCCCCGCCGGTGTTTCCGGTGGTCCCAGCGGTAACGTCATCGAGTCGATAACGCTGGAAGGCCTCGATCACGACGGCTCGTTCGACCTCGCCACGCTTGGCGAGTTGTTCGAGGACTCGAACGACAATTGACTGGGTATCAATCGCGAAGTGACGGCGAGCGGCGGCTCGAGTGTCCGAGAAGCCGAATCCGTCCCCGCCAAGGGTCGCGAAATCGGTTGGGACATACGGGCGAATCTGATCAGCAACCGCGTGCATGAAATCGCTCACGGCAACAACCGGACCGCGTTCGCCTCGGAGTTTTTCGGTCACATACGGAACTCGGGGGAGTTCCGTCGGGTGCAGGAAGTTGTATCGGTCGGAATCGCGACCGTCACGTCGCAGCTCGTTCCACGAGGTCACGGACCACACATCCGCCGCAATGTTCCAATCTTTCGCGAGAATTTCCTGCGCGTCCAACGCCCACGGCACGGAAACCCCACTGGCCAGTATTTGCGCGGGAATGGAACCGCTCGATGCGCTTCGGAACTTGTACATACCGCGCACGAGTCCGTCGATATCGATGCCGGTGGGTTGCGCCGGTTGAATCATGGGCTCGTTGTACACGGTGAGGTAGTAGTAGACGTTGGGGTCGGAGTGTGTTCCGCCATACATGCGTTCGAGCCCGGCCTTCATGATGTGCCCGATTTCGAATGCGAACGCCGGGTCGTAGGCGATGACGGCATCGTTAGCCGACGCAATCAGGTGCGAGTGGCCATCGGCATGTTGGAGTCCTTCGCCCGCGAGAGTGGTTTTGCCCGCCGTCGCACCGATGATGAATCCCCGGGCCATCTGGTCACCCGCAAGCCACATCTGGTCACCGGTTCGCTGAAAACCGAACATCGAATACAGCACGTAAACCGGAATCATGACTTCGCCCTGGGTCGCATACGACGTTCCGGCGGCAACGAACGCGGCCATCGAGCCGGCCTCGTTGATTCCGGTGTGCAGAATCTGCCCGTTGACGCTTTCTTTATAGGCCAGCAGGAGTTCGCGGTCGACCGAGACGTAATTCTGTCCAAACGGATTGTAAATCTTCGATGTGGGGAAGTACGAGTCCATCCCGAAGGTGCGTGCTTCATCGGGAATGATCGGCACGAAGCGCTTCCCGATGTTCTCGTCCTTCAAGAGGTCCTTGAACAACCGAGCAAAGGCCATCGTCGTTGCAACGTCTTGCTTGCCGCTGCCCTTTTTGCTCAATTCGTAGAGTTTGTCTCCCGGCAGGGTAATCGGTGCGGGCTGATGACGACGTTGGGGCAACGCTCCGCCGAGTTCACGACGCTTGGTGAGCAAATATTGAATCGCCGGGTCGTCCGCACCAGGGTGGTAGTAAGGCGGACGGTAAGGGTCCGCTTTCAATTGCGCGTCAGAAATCGGAATGCGCAAGTCATCGCGGAAGGACTTGAGGACCTCGAACGACAACTTCTTCATCTGGTGAACGGCGTTACGCCCCTCGAAGGACTTGCCAAGGCCATAGCCCTTGACAGTCTTCGCCAGGATCACGGTCGGCTTTCCCTTGTGAGACAGCGCTTCGGCATACGCCGCATACAACTTCTTGTAGTCGTGGCCGCCACGTTTGAGTGACCAAATCTGGTCGTCCGTCCAATCGGCAACCATCGCCGCCGTGCGGGGATCGCGACCAAAGAAGTTTTCGCGGATAAACGCGCCCGATTCGGCCTTGTACGTCTGGAAGTCCCCGTCCGGGGTCGCGTTCATGAGGTCTCGGAGTGCGCCATCGGTGTCGTTGAGGAGGAGCGAATCCCATTCGCGACCCCACACCACCTTGATGACGTTCCACCCGGCCCCGCGGAAGAACGATTCGAGTTCTTGAATGATTTTTCCGTTACCGCGGACAGGACCGTCGAGTCGTTGCAGGTTGCAGTTGACGACGAACGTGAGGTTGTCGAGACCGTCGTTCGCCGCGAGCTGGAGCGCACCGCGGGATTCGACCTCGTCCATTTCTCCGTCGCCGAGAAACGCCCACACGTGCTGATCGGAACAATCCTTGATGCCCCGATTGGTCATGTATTTGTTGAACTGCGCTTGATAAATCGCGTTGATTGGTCCGAGCCCCATGGACACGGTCGGGAACTGCCAAAAATTCGGCATCAGTCGAGGGTGCGGATACGACGACAACCCGCCCGCAAAGTGGGACTTCTCTTGTCGGAAGCCATCGAGTTGGTCTTCGGTCAGACGGCCCTCGAGGAACGCGCGAGCATACATCCCGGGAGCCGCGTGCCCCTGGTAAAAGATCTGGTCTCCGCCACCGGGATGATCGGGTCCGCGGAAAAAGTGGTTGTGCCCAACTTCATACAGTGACGCACTGGAGGCGTAGGACCCGATGTGTCCGCCGACACCGATGCCCGGACGCTGAGCGCGGTGCACCATGATCGCGGAATTCCAACGGATCCACGCTCGATACTGACGTTCGATGTCTTCGTCCCCGGGGAAAGCCAGTTCGTTCTCTGGTGCGATCGTGTTGAGGTAATCCGTCGTGGGGACCATGGGAACACCAAGGTGCAATTCCTTCGAACGCTTCAAGAGGGCGAGCATCAACTCGCGGCCGCGCTCGTGACCCTGAGCCGAAACGACGTCCGTGAGCGACTCTTGCCATTCAGCCGTCTCGCCCGGGTTACTGTCTAACTCCGACGACGAATAGGGGTCCTGGTCGTTCACACTCATGGGTACGTCTTCCAATCAAAGGTGGCGAGGAAGTGGCGCTGTCAGGGTTGCGACGGCGTCCACCCAATCCTAGACCGCTGTTCGTCACTCGTCGATATTCCCCTAGGATTGAACGGTCAGGGCCTGTAGCTCAGTTGGTTAGAGCGCCACGCTTACACCGTGGATGTCGGGAGTTCGAGTCTCTCCGGGCTCACCCCTTAGATGCTCGTTTTGGGTGCACTGTCTATCAGACGGAAGAATCCACTGGATTCTTCCGCTCCATGCTCACTCAAACATCGATGACGTGAACGAGAGTGTCGATGAATCCTTCGAAGGTCGTCGAATTCTTGACAACATCTGCCATACGAGTGCGATCAGAGAACACGTCCACGAACTGCTCGAACACCTCTTGAAATTCCTCACGACCGCTCGCTGCGAAGGCGATAAACGCAACCACATTGACACGTTGGTCTCCCCACACCGTTGCCACTTCGTTAACGGCGATGGCGATGGTCGGGCGCTGTGCGGTCATCGACATCGCGTGCGGCACG
>JBIIBI010000057.1:0-5682 GCA_044239485.1 Microbacteriaceae bacterium
GGCAATTCGCCACGGTGTGCCATTTCACGGAATCGGACACGCGAGATGCCGAATTTCGAGAGGAAACCGCGGGGACGGCCGTCGATCGCGTCGCGTCCGCGAACGCGAACAGGCGATGCGTTGCGAGGCAACTTCTGCAATCCGAGACGTGCGGCCTCGCGAGATTCCGCGGTTCCGTTCATGTCAACGAGCGCCTTCTTGAGCTCGAGGCGCTTGGTCGCGTAGCGAGCGACAATCACCTTGCGCTGCTCGTTACGGGCAATCTTGCTTTTCTTCGCCATGGTTAGCGCTCCTCACGGAATTCGACGTGCTTGCGGACAACCGGGTCGTACTTCTTCAGGACGAGACGGTCGGGGTCGTTACGACGGTTCTTGCGGGTGACATAGGTGTAACCCGTGCCAGCGGTGGAACGCATCTTGATGATGGGACGAATGTCCTGCGACTTCTTAGCCATTAGAACTTCACCCCGCGAGCAATCAGATCACGCATGACCGCGTCAATACCGCGGGCATCAATGGTTTTGATTCCCTTGACTGAAAGGGTCAGGGTGACCTTACGCCCGAGAGTCGGCACGTAATAGGTCTTCTTCTGGATGTTCGGATCGAACCGACGCTTGGTACGTCGGTGCGAGTGCGAAATGCTGTGTCCGAAACCAGGAACGGCTCCGGTCACCTGGCACACTGCTGCCATGGTTTTCTCCTTGTAGTTACCGTGGGGGACGAACCCCACCCAAGATCACTTGTCTGCAACCGAATCGGTGAAACAGTCGCGGTGTGCACGCGTGAACGCGCAACCTCTCAAGGGTACGGGATTAATCCGCGACACACAAACTCAGGCGGAACAGGCAGCGCATCGGCCATAGATGTCGGCGATGTGTGAATCCGTGACGAATCCGTGTTCGCGAGCGGTTCGAGCCGCCCATTCTTCTATTTCTCCGCCGTCAACTTCCACTGTTGTCGCGCATTCGGTGCAGACGAGGTGGTGGTGGTGTGCGGTTCCGCACGCACGATAAACCTGTTCGCCGCCCCGCGCGACAGTGTCGGCTAATCCTTCGTCAACAAGCGCCTGGAGCGTTCGATACACCGTTGCCAGTGACGGTGCGTCGACACCGAGAAGAACGTGCAGTTGTTGTGCCGAGACGAAGTCGGCGGCCTTGGTCAATGCAGCCACCACGGCCGAACGTTGTTTGGTGGAGCGCTTCACCCCACGAGCCTAGTCGTGGTCTTTCGCACCTTTGATGTGGATGTGGTCGTCGTGGTGCTCGATGCCGTGCTCTGTATCTATCTCTTTGTGCAGCTGATGCCTCAGTTTCGGAAGAATCCACTTCTTGAACACAATCCCGTAGATGAAGGCGACGAGTACGACGTCGAAAACGACTTGCCAAAACACTTCGCCCAAAATGTGTGCGGGGTCGAAGGTGATGGAAATAACTTCATCCCAAAAGGACATGGTTTCATCCGCATGGTCGTGGCCGGTTTCGGCGAGGTAATTGATTATCATTCTCACATAGTAGCACTAATGAGAAGCATTCGCAATAACTAGTCCAGCAGCATCGCGGGTTCTTCGATGATGCTCGCGATATCCGCCAAGAACCGGCTGGCGACATCACCGTCGACAACCCGGTGGTCGAACGACGCGCCAATCGTCGTAACAGAGCGAACCTCGACCCGACCATCGACGACCCACGGCTTTTGCTTGATCGCACCGAGGACCACGATTGACACCTCGCCCGGGTTGATGATCGGCGTCCCCGTGTCGACCCCGAACGACCCGAGGTTCGTAATGGTGATTGTGCCGTTCGACATATCGTCGACGGTGGTCTTACCGTCTCTTGCTGTCACCGTGAGGTTTTCCAGACCAAGGGCCAGTTGCTTCATGTTGAGCGTGTGCGCCTCTTTGACGTTCGGCACGATGAGTCCGCGAGGGGTCGCCGCCGCGATTCCGAGGTTGACGTAGTGGTGAACGATGATGTCCTTGTCGGTCCATGACGAGTTCACGTTGGGGTTTCGCTGAACCGCCCAGATGACAGCACGCGCCATGACGAGGAGGGGCGAAACGCGAATTCCCTGGAAATCCGGTGATGCCTTGAGGCGCTTGACGAAATCCATCGTTCGTGTTGCGTCGACATCGACGAATACCGACACGTGCGGCGCTTCGAACTTGGATTTGACCATCGCGGTCGCAATCGCCTTGCGCACACCCTTGACCGGAATGTATTCCTCGCGCTCGCTCGGCCATTCCGGGGTTTCGACGTTGCGGAAAACGGTCTTGACTTGAGATTGGCGAACGACATCATCACGGGTCACCTCACCGCGAGCGCCCGTCGCCAGAACCTTCGAGATGTCGACTCCAAGTTCCTTCGCGAGCTTGCGAACGGGTGGCTTCGCCATCACCGGAGAACTGCCGGCGGGAGGATAAGCAACGGGCTCGGCGACGGCTTCGGGGATAGTTGGCTCTGCGGGCGCGCTGGGCTGGGTGCGCGAACCGCGCCGTGACGCCACCTGGCCGGCACTTCCATAGCCGACAAGCACCGGCTCGGCGGCGGGTTCCGCTTTGGCCTTGCCCTTCGACTTTGCTGCGGGCGCGGCCGGCGGGGCGGCTGGCTCGGGTGCAGCGTGGAGCGTTGCGGGCACGCCGGTGGCGGAATCGACTTGAATGATCGCCGTGCCGACGGGAACGGTCTCGCCTTCGCCGGCAAGCAGGGCCACGATGGTCCCCGCAAACGGGCTGGGCAATTCAACGAGCGACTTCGCCGTTTCGATCTCGACCAAAATGTCGTTTACCGCGACGACATCGCCCTTTTTCACACGCCACTGGACGATTTCGGCTTCGGTCAAGCCCTCGCCAACGTCGGGAAGTAGGAAATCTGCTGCGGCCACGGTCAGTACCCTCTCGCTCGATCGACGGCGTCGAGAATTCGGTCAACATCAGGAAGGTATGTCCCTTCGAGGTTGGCGGGCGGGAACGGCACATCAAATCCGCTGACGCGCAGAACGGGGGACTGCAAGAAGTAGAACGCCCGTTCGGCGACTGTTGCCGCGATTTCAGAACCAACGGACGCATTCCCGGGCGCTTCCTGCGCCACCACAAGTCGTCCCGTCTTTTCCACCGACGCGACGATGGGGTCGTAATCGATGGGCGACAAAGAACGCAAATCGATGACCTCGAGGCTGATTCCTTCACCTGTGGCGACCTTGGCCGCATCGAGCAGCATCGAGACCATCGCGCCGTGTCCGACAACCGTGGCGTCGGTTCCGGTTCGAACCACACGCGACTGGTGCGCCGGCATCGGTAGGCCATCGATATCGACATCACCCTTGGGCCAATAGCGGGCCTTGGGTTCGAGGAAAATGACGGGGTCGTTGGACTTAATCGCCTGCTGAATCATGTGGTAGCCGTCATTGGGCGTCGCCGGAGACAGGACGCGAAGTCCCGCCGTGTGAGCGAAATACGCTTCGGGGCTTTCCTGGTGGTGTTCGACCGCGCCGATGTGTCCGCCGTAGGGAATTCGGATAACGATGGGGAAGGCCTGATCGCCCTGGTGTCGGGAGGTTTGCTTTGCGAGTTGCGACACAATCTGGTCGAACGCGGGGTACACAAAGCCGTCAAACTGAATTTCACAAACCGGACGGAACCCGCGCATGGCCAGTCCGATCGCGGTTCCGACAATTCCCGATTCTGCGAGTGGCGTGTCCAACACGCGATTCTCGCCGAATTCGTTCTTGAGCCCCTCGGTTACGCGGAAGACTCCACCGAGGGTTCCGATGTCTTCGCCCATGAGGATGACCTTGTCGTTCTCGCGCATTGCCCGCTGGAGGCCGAGGTTGATGGACTTCGCCATCGACAAACTTTCGGTCATCGGTCACCTCCGAACGACGCCTCGTACTCGGCCAGCCACGCTTTTTGTGCCGAGACCAATGGGTGTTCGTCCGTGTAAACGTGATCAAACATGACGTCCGAGGGGGGCGGTTTGAGCGCGAGGACTCGGGCGCGAACGTCCGCGGCGAGATCTTCGCCTTCGGTCTTCACGGCGTCAAAGAACTTGTCCGACTCGCCCTTGGCTCGCAGGAATTTCTCGAACCGCGCAATCGGGTCTCGTTCCTTCCACAGGTCCTCTTCGGCTTGTTCACGGTACTTCGTCGGGTCGTCGCTCGTTGTGTGAGCACCGAGTCGATAGGTCTGAGCCTCGATGAATCGGGGTCCTTTGCCGGCTCGGGTGTCGTCAAGCGCCACCTTCGTCACGGCGTACGAAATGAGCACATCGTTACCGTCAATCTGGCAGGATTCGATTCCGAAACCTTCGCCGCGCTTGTACAGGGGGCTGCGCGACTGGCGCGACACAGGAACCGAGATGGCGTATTGGTTGTTCTGCAGGAAAAAGACGATGGGCGACTGGTACGACTGGGCAAAGACGAGTGCCTCGTTCGCGTCTCCTTCGCTCGATGCGCCATCGCCAAAATAGACGAGCGTCGCTTCGTCCACATCGGGTTTGCCTGTTCCGGATTTACCTTCCAGCGCGATTCCCATCGCATAGCCCGCGGCGTGCAGGGTCTGCGTTGCGAGAACGAGTGTGTACAGGCGGAACCTCGATTCGTTCGGGTTCCAGCCGCCATTCGTTACCCCGCGAAGCAGTGACAGAATCGCGACGGGGTCGATCCCCCGAATTCGAGCGACAGCATGTTCGCGATAGGTCGGAAAGATTGTGTCCTGTTTACGAGTCGCGAAGGCCGAACCCACCTGCGCCGCTTCTTGGCCGAGGCTGGGTACCCACAAGGCGAGCTGGCCCTGGCGTTGCAGATTTCCCGACTCAATGTCGAAACGCCGCGTGACCACCATTTCTCGGTAGAAATTCTGAAGTTGCACGTCGGTCAGTTTGTCGACGAGCGCACGGTATTCCGCCGTCCGATCGCTTTCGACAAGAGTCCCGTCGATCGACAGCAGTTGAAGAGTTGCCTCTGTATACGGCATGAGTCAAGACTAGCCGTTTCGACGCGCGTGGCGCAGTCAGTCGTAGGCTGTTGACATGACTCGATTACTTTTGGGACTCATTATCAACACCGCCGCTCTGTGGATTGCGGACTCGTTCGTCGAGGGAATTCACCTCATTCCTTTCGGCTCGGGCGAGGCCAACCTCGTTCTGTCCTATGCGGCAGTGGCCGCGGTGTTTGGAATTGTCAACGCCGTTATCGGCAATTTCATTCGAATCGTGGCGTTCCCGCTGTACCTGCTGACACTGGGACTGGTTGCCCTCCTCGTGAACGCCGGCCTGCTGACGCTCGTTTCGCAGGCGACCCCGTACATGGGCTTCGGTCTTGTGATCGACGACTTTTCGTGGGGAGTCATCGGTGCACTCGTGATGTCGCTCTGTAACTGGCTGATCGGTATCGCCCTTCGCCCCTTCATGAGCCCGGTGTCGATCACTCGGTAAGAGCGCCGCGGAACCACATCGCGGTTCCTCGTCCGTCGATCCGAAGTCGGTCCTCGAGTTTCATCAACTGCGGGTCCTTCAGGCCGTCAATCCTGCCGAGGGAGTGTTGATAATTGTGAGTGAGATGCGCCTCGGTGCCCGTTGCGCGCGGTTCGGGGTGCACGATCCACGTCGTGCCGGCTGACCCGCGGATCGTTCCGCCCAGAGCGGGAACGGGGTCTTCTGGGTGCACGACATGCACAATGGGCACATTC
>JBIIBI010000058.1:0-5633 GCA_044239485.1 Microbacteriaceae bacterium
GCGCCCTTGACGAGGATCGTGTCCTTGGGAAGCGAATACGGCTGACCCTTGCGAACCGGAGTCGAACGCGGGTGGTCACCCGTCGCGACGTTGTCGAGAGGGGCGGTCGAATCGGTGACCGGAATTTTGGCTGTCGCGACGTCATCGGGAGTTGCCCCCGCCGCGGGACCGGTCCCGTTGAACTGACGAGCCGCTTCTTCGGCGGCGAACATGTCCTTGATCAGGTCGGTCGCCGACGCATCCGATTCGACCGGGGTGTCGAACGGCTTCGGCTTGGCGTTCTTGCGAATAGTCCACCAGGGCCGTCCGTCGCCGAGGTCGCTGTGGCTCGTCACGTCGGACAAGTCGCCGGTCGGAATGGTTCCCGTCGAGGTGTCAGCAGCTCGGGGTGCGTGCACGAAGAGATATTCACCGAGGTCGCGAATGCGCTCGAGAACCCGAGTCGGCGACGTCCTGGTGACGATCAGCGCGGACACGAGGATCAAAATCGAGAAGAGCGGAATGCTGACCCACGCGGTCGCGGCGGTCGTCAACCAGTTCGCAACGAGCCACCCCATGACTCCACCCGCGGCGGCGATCCCGGGAATTCCTCCAGACGGTTGCGGCATTCCCCCCGCGACGTGGGCGATCGCCGAGCACGACAGCACGAACAGTCCGAGTCCGACGGCGATGCGGCGGTTGTCGGCGTCGATGGTCGGGTGACGAAACAGCCAGGCGGCGAACAGCACAAACACCACGGGAAGCCCAAACGCGATGCGGCCGAACAGCCCTCCGACCGTTGATTCTTCGACGAGGCGAACCCAGTCGACCGTCGGGACAAACCATTCGACGGTAGCGCCGATGCCAGCCAGGATGAGCAGGAAGAACGGGAGCCCGTCTCGGCGATCGTCCTTTTCGACCTTGTCCGAGAGGAAGAGGCGGAAGGTCGCGCCGGCCGCGTGAGCGAGGCCCATCCAGATGACAACGAAAAAGTTGGGGCCGGCGGGACGAACCGGGCGCGCCGTTGCCCGCGGAAGCGGACGAGTGGGTGCCGCTTTCCGCGCGTTACTCGGTTTCGAGCGCGACGGTCCAGCCATGGTTTGAGGCTACCCGCGAGCACCCCGAAAACACGGGTGCGACACCCGTTCCGCGCGGATTGGCGGGCGAAAGGTCGATTTACGCCTCGATAACGATGGGCACAATCATGGGGCGGCGGCGGTGCTGGGTGTTGACCCAGCGCCCGACGACTCGGCGAACGACTTGCTGGAACTGTCCGGCGTCGTTGACGCCCGACGTTGCCGCCTCGGCGAGGGCTTTGACAATCTGCGGTTTGACGTCATCGAATACGGATTCGTCTTCGGCAAAGCCACGCGCGTGAATCTCCGGTCCGACGACGACGGCACCCGTCCGGGGGTCAATCGCGACGAAGATCGAGATGAAACCCTCTTCCGCGAGGATGCGGCGGTCCTTGAGGTCGGCGTCGGTGATCTCGCCGACACTGGACCCGTCGACGTACACGAACCCGATGTCGTGTTGACCCGCGATGTTCATGCGGCCGTCCTTCAAGTCGACGACCGTACCGTTCTCGGGAATCAGCGTGTTCTGGACCGGAACGCCCGTCTCGATCGCGAGAGCGACGTTCGCGTGCAGGTGGCGCACCTCGCCGTGAATCGGAAAGACGTTCTTGGGCTTGACGATGTTGTAGCAGTACAAGAGTTCGCCGGCGGCGGCGTGACCCGACACGTGGACCTTGGCGGTTCCCTTGTGCACGACGTTCGCACCCAGAGCAATCAGCCCGTTGATGACGCGATAGACCGCGTTCTCGTTTCCGGGAATCAACGACGACGCGAGGATGACGGTGTCGCCCTTGCCGACCTCGATCTGGTGTTCCTGGTTCGCCATGCGCGACAAGACGGCCATCGGCTCGCCCTGTGAGCCGGTCGACATGAAGACGACCCGGTCGTCGGGCATCTCGACGGCGTCCTTGAGGTCGACGACGGTCTCCGCGGGAATCGTCATGTACCCCAGTTCGGAGGCGATTCCCATGTTGCGAACCATCGAACGCCCCACGAACACAACATGACGTCCGTTCGCTACAGCCGCATCAATGATTTGTTGGACGCGGTGAACGTGCGAGGCGAAACTCGCGACAACGACCTTGCCCTTGGCGCGGTGCATGACCTGTTCGATGACCGGTCCGATGTCGCGCTCGAGCGGCGTGAAGCCGGGAACGTCGGCGTTGGTTGAGTCGGTCATGAAGATGTCGACGCCCTCTTCGCCGAGGCGGGCGAACGAGCGCAGGTCGGTGAGGCGGCCGTCGAGAGGCAGTTGGTCCATCTTGAAGTCACCAGTGGCAAGGACGAGCCCGGCCGGGGTGCGAATCGCAACGGCGAGCGCGTCGGGGATCGAGTGGTTCACCGCGACGAATTCGAGATCGAACGGACCGACGTTGAGGCGCTGGTCGTCGGACACGACCTTGAGCTCCGGCTTGATCTTGTGTTCCTTGAGCTTCGCCTCCATGAGAGCGAGCGTGAGCCTCGAGCCGTACAGCGTGATGTCTTCGCGCAGGCGCAACAGATACGGCACCGCACCAATGTGGTCTTCGTGTCCGTGGGTCAACACGATTCCGACGATGTCGTCGAGCCGGTCTCGAATCGGCGTGAAGTCGGGAAGGATAAGGTCGACGCCGGGTTGGGTCTCTTCGGGGAACAGCACTCCACAGTCGACGATGAGCAAGCGCCCGTCGAATTCGTAGACGGTCATGTTTCGGCCGATCTCGCCGATTCCGCCGAGGGGAATGATTCGAAGAGCACCCGTTTCGAGCGGTTGCGGTTCACTGATGATTCGAGGCATGATGCCTCCTTCTTGCTAAGGGGCTACGCGGCCGTTGGCGTTGAATGACGCCGACGTCATGGGCATCAAATCGACCCAGAATTGTTCCATCTTTTCCGCCACCATTTCGATCTCGCGTTGGGGGAACGACGGGAAGTGTGTTCCTTCGCGCATCGTTCGGAGGCTAAGAAAGTTCATGAGCGAACGCGCGTTCATCGTCACGTACATCGACGAGTAAATGGTCACGGGAAGAACCATTCGCGCGACCTCGCGGGCGACGCCGGCCTCGAGCATGCGCTGGTACGAGGCGTAGGCCTCGGTGCAGACGGCACGGACCTCGGAGTCAACGAGTTGAGTCTGTTCCGGGGTTCCCGGCGTGAACTCGTAGCTGCCCGTCTTTCCGACCTGAACGAGATTGCGATCGGCACCGGGGACATAAAACACGGGACGCAGTTCGCGGTATCGGCCGCTTTCTTCGTTGTACGACGCGATTCGGTGGCGCATGAACTCGCGGAACACGAAAATCGGTGCTTGAACATAGAAGGTCATCGAGTTGTGCTCGAACGGCGAACCGTGGCGGTCGCGCATCAAATAGTTGATGAGTCCCTTGTCGCGATCGGTCGCGTCGGCTTCGTTGCCCTCGAGCGACTGCTCGCCCTGAGTCGACACGCGAGCCGCGAACAACACGTCGCGGTCGTTCGCGGTGGAGCGAACGAGTTCGACGGTCACGTCGCTGCGGAACTGCACATCACTCATGACTTCAGCCTACCGATTGCGAGCGACCTAACGCCGTGCCCACGCACCGGGTGCCGAGAGAAGTGCAGCAACTTCGCTGGGAAGGTTTCCGGATTCGATGTCAGCGAGGCTCGTGGTCTCGAGAACGCTGCGCAGAGCGACGCGGGTTGCGATCCAGAGGTCGCGCAAGTGTTCGGCCGCACCAAGGTATTCGGTTTCCTCGGGGCGTTCGCCGCGAACTTCGGCGAGCGGGCCTTCGAGTGCGCGCATGACGTCGGCGACACGGATGTCGGCGGCGGGCTTGGCGAGGCGGAATCCGCCGTCACGACCGCGCATGCTCTGCAGAATGCCGGCGGTACGCAGAGTCGTCAGCACACCGACGAGGAACTTCGTCGGAATGTCGTGCGTCTCGGCAATCGCATCGCCCTTGAGCAACGCCCGCGGGTTGTCACGCTGGGCCGCCGCGAGTTCGAGCAACGCACGCATCGCGTAATCGACTCGAGCAGAGATGTACATGTGCCCATTCTGCCCGATTCCCGCATAATTCCCCTATTTCCCCCGACAATGCGGACAATCCGCTGTGTTACGTAACAAACGGGGGCGGGATTAGCCGTAACGGGCACTCGTGAATACCGTGGAGACATGGAATACGGAATCGTTGCGGCGTTGCTCGTCGTGTCGACGCTGCTCGGTCTCGTCTGGAAGAGCCGGCAAGGCAACGTCGTCGCACAGAGCGGTTCGACGATTTCGCTCGACTTTCGCGAAGCGGGCAAGACCACCATCCTCCAGTTCACGACCCCGATGTGCGGGCCGTGCGCGCAACTCAAGCCGCGTCTCGAAAAGATTGCGAACTTTCGCACCGACGTTGCCTACCGCGACATTGACGCGGTCGAGCACCTCGACCTCGCGAACCGGTTGTCGATTCGATCGACCCCGACGACACTCATCGTGAGCCCGGACGGCGAGATTCGCGCGCGTATCAATGGCATCGCCCCCGCCGAAACGTTCATCAACGCCATCGAAGGCACCATCCCCACCCGATCCGTCACTGCAACCGAGGAGACCGTCATATGAATAAGCCCACCGGAATCGACCCCCGCGGACCGCGCTTCGGCGCGAGCATCACCGCCGTCCTGCTCCTTGTCGACGTGTTTATCTCGATCCCCCTCGCGACGGCGCCCATCGACACCGAAGCGCCCGGGTACGTTTTGCTCGTCGTGCTGTCGGCGATCTTCCTCTGGGGAGCGGTCGGCGGAATCCAACAGTCGCCCTACGCCCTGTTCTTTGCGAAGTTCATCCGCCCCCGCTTGAAAGCTCCAACCTTCGTCGAAAGCCCCGCCGGCCCGACGTTCTCGCAGGCAGTCGGTTTCATCGTGACCATCACCGGCGTTCTTCTATACCTCGCCGGCATCCCCGCCGCCGTTCCCGTCGCCGCCGCATTTGCCTTCGTCGCCGCGTTCCTCAACTCGGTATTCGGCTACTGCCTTGGCTGCGAGATTTACCTGTTGTTCGCCAAGCGCGGTATCACTTTCGGCCTGGAGAAGCCCGGAACACCGCGCACCACTCGCGTCGGTTCCGACCACAACATCTAGACTTCGAAGCACCGAAAGAAGGTGTGAGATGGTGAGTCGTCGTGCGGTCATCGCCGGTGCGTCCGGTTTCATCGGTCGTGCGCTCGTTGCGGAACTGTACGAGCGTGGCTGGCAAGTCACACTTCTGGTTCGCCACGGATCACGAGAGCCACGCGAGGTCGAATGGAATCCAGTGACGGGCGAGCTCAGTCCGTGGATCATTTCGGGTGCGGATGCGGTCATCAATCTGTCGGGCGCGAGCATCTCGCAAATTCCGTGGACACGATCGGTTCGTGAGTCGATTGTCGCGTCGAGGCGCGAGGCGACGACAACCCTCGTGACCGCGATCAACTCGGCCGCGTCGAGCCCCAAGGTTTTCCTGTCCGGTTCGGCCGTGGGGATCTACGGCGGGCGGGGTGACGAGAGTTTGTCCGAGTCGAGCGCACGCGGAACAGGATTCCTCGCGGACGTCGTCGAGGCGTGGGAGTCCAACGCGTCGAAAGCTCGTTGTCGAAC